>CAZMCI010000001.1:0-592 GCA_964564905.1 Hadarchaeota archaeon (SeqCode)
GTTTTTGGTACAACAAATGCAGGCAACACATGTCGTTAGGCTGGCCACCGAGCGGAGGCGAAGGAGGTTTCAGAACGTGGATGGAGGTGCTAAGTTAACAGCGCCATCACCAGCATGCGAAAGGTTTTCTCAGGCTTTTGGAGTTCAAAGGAAAAGCAATAACTACCCAACAATTTGCAAAAATGAATAGGATCTCTACTGATGCCGCCCACGTGTACTTGTCGAGGCACGTCAAAAAGGGACAGTTGCGCTTGCTAGGGGGCAAAAGTTGGAAGGACCGCAAGTATGTACTAATCCAAGAGGGGAAATTGCTTGTTGAAGTTCTTGAGAGGGGGCTTGAAGAGCTACGCAACATAATGGCAAAGTACGGCGCGAAAGATACGAATGAATTGCTTCAAAAAATAGTAAAAATTAGGCGCAACGCTAACCCTTTGCAACCCCCATCGGCACCAGTCTCGCCACTTTCCGAGCAATCCCCGCCCTGTGGGATACCTCGCAGACTCGGTCGACGCTTTTATAGGCCTGAGAACATTCTTCCGCGATCACCGAAGCTTTCGCCGCGCGGACAATGATCCCTCTAGATTCAAGCTCC
>CAZMCI010000001.1:602-4461 GCA_964564905.1 Hadarchaeota archaeon (SeqCode)
ACTTAGATGTCGCCCAGCGCCATGCGCCGTTGACGCGAAGGTTTCCTTCATCCCTTCTTTGGTTCCCACAAGCACGTAAGAAGCGGTGCCCATATCTCCTGGGATCAGCACGGGCTGTCCAACGCTTCGGTACTTCGCGGGCACATCGGGATGTCCTGGTGGGAACGCGCGAGTGGCACCTTTTCTGTGAACGCAGACCCGTTTTCGCTCTCCGTCGATCTGATGTTCCTCAAATTTAGCGATGTTGTGTGCGAGCCCGTATACAAGGTGCAGACCCAATTTTTCCGCATCCTGTCCAAAAACTTCCTCAAACGATTCCCTTACCCAGTGGGTGATCATCTGCCTATTTGTGAAACCATAGTTCGCAGCGCACGCCATCGCTGCGAGATACGCCTGCCCCTCTGGTGAATTTATCGGTACACTGACAAGCTCTCTATCCGGGAGGGCTATGCCATATTTTTTGACGACAGATTCCATGGTTCTTAAATAATCGGAACAGATCTGATGACCCAGACCTCTCGACCCCGTATGAATCATAACCGTAACTTGTCCTTCATGGGTTATCCCAAAGAACCGAGCGACTTCCGGGTCAAAAATTTTATCGACCACTTGAACCTCCAAGAAATGATTTCCACTTCCAAGGCTGCCAAGCTGGGGAAGGCCGCGTTCTTTTGCTTGCCGACTTACTTTGCTTGCATCTGCGCCGGCAAGGCATCCTCCCTCTTCCAGTCTTTCCAAATCCTCTTTCCAACCAAAGCCATTTTCAACAGCCCACTTCACACCGTTCTCAAGGACCTCGTCAAGTTGGGAATAGGTAACTCTAACTTTTCCCTTGCTTCCCAAGCCGGAAGGCACGTTTCGGAAAAGGGTCTTGACTAGCTCACGGAGCTTGGGCACTACATCGTTTCTGTCGAGGTTCGTCCGCAGCAGGCGTACGCCACAGTTAACACTGCTACAGGCCTTACCTGATAGCAATTATGTCGTAGCCTACGCCGCCGGGACTGATGACGCCAGTTTCTGCATCCGTAGCTGCAACACCCCCGATGGGGAACCCTTAGCCCGAACACGTTTGGACGTGTGCGAATAGCCCTGGTGCCCATCGGGGAGGACGATGCTATATTTGTAAATCCCCTGCAGGAACGACACGTTTGCGGCCTGCTCGAGCGTCAAATCGCGACGCATCCCATTCAATAATTCTGCGTCCGCGTACACTCTAACAGGCACCCGCATACCGTGCTTGTAGTCCTGAGGGATCTCCCAGCGCACATCATCTATTTGCGTTATTTTGCCCGTCCACGTCATTTTTTCACCGTAATAAGAGGAGTACTACGCTACTAATTACCTTTTGGTTCTAAAATTGTAGTTAAATATCCACGATCACTTGCACCCAGCAGCGCTCCTTTTCGTGCTTAATTTCCATCATGTGGTAGGTCATCGCTTTCACAGAGGTTCGTTCAGGGTGCTTGGCGGGGTCAAATGTTTCTCCCCACGCCTGCCCTTTGAGCTTTAACCTTTTTTCAGTTCGGGAAATATTCAACTTGAATTTCGACATCACCAAGTTCTGAGAATCGTGGAAATAGAGCAACCGGTCGAGCCAGTCATAGAGCAATGCGCTCTCATCTTCCGCCTCTATTTCTACTTTGATTTCCTTTTTTGGCTCCACCTTACTCGTATCGACCATTATCTCGAACAGTGCAAGTGCAGCGTTCTCGAAAGCTTCAGCTAGATTCTCGCCATAGGCTCGAAATCCGATATCTGAGGGATGTTCAATCCATTCAAAACGCTTCAATCGATCACTCCGAACTAAATTTGGACATGTCTCTTGTTAAACTTTGTGACCTCCTCTTTGCTTTCGAAAGGCTCCCCGCTGAGAAAGTTGAAACCATGCATGATCCATTTTGAACTTCTTGAACATGACCCTTGAACCGCCTGACCTCATCGTCATTAGCTCACTGAAGGTCGTTATCTCTCACGCGTCATAAACTAGATCTTACTCTTCGGGCTCCAACCAGACAGTTTCCCATCTAACTCGTTTTTGTTCTATTACTTGTTTTATTTTCTTCTGAATGGAAGAAAGGCTATCAGTTTTACCTGTTTTTACATCCATAAAGACCACCTCCTTGGGCTCCTGCTTTGCCAAACCATCAAAAACCACGTAATCGACTGGAGTCCCCAAGAAGCGCGCGTCTGCTGGTTCGTATTTGAACATGGGTAAAAGTGGAGCAAGCTGTTCGCCTATTTTTCCCTTGAGCACGCTCCTGCTGCGCTCTAGCACCTCCCGTCTGATTTTCTCCTCGACCTCAAATTTCCAGCGCTCGAGCTGTACTGAAAGACGTCCTCTAAGGTAAAAGTAGCAAAGCACCGAACCAAGTAACATACCTATTAGAAAAATAATTATCTCGATCATCAGCTCTCCACGGTTTTATCCTCCCATCTGCCAGAGCATAAATATCTTACTTGTCGAGCCAGCTCAAAATCCGTGGCGCCGGGGGGGAGATTTGAACTCCCGAGGCCCAGAGGGCCACACGCTCTCAAGGCGTGCGCATTACCTGGCTTTGCTACCCCGGCCCCAATACCAGTTCACTCCGGTTAAATATCACGTTTCGTATGTACACTTACAAAACCATCGGCGAAAGCCCCCAGATTTATTCGTGGGAAGTCTCAACACAATGTTTTTGTCGATCCAAAAGATAGTATTCTAAGGCCGTGATGGTTTTCCAAAGCTGACAATCTGAGGTATGGTGAGTACTTGACCGGACAAATGTACGTTCGTTTACCGAAGGAACGTATAGGAGTCGCAGTAGGGCCGAACGGAACAGCAAAACGAGAAATTGAACGTCGTTGCGGAGTTAAATTGATCCTGAACAGCAAAACTGGAGAGGTACGGATAGAGCCTGGCGAGAACCCTCTGGGAGCGTTGAAAGCAAAAGACGTGATAGTCGCGATAGCCAGAGGCTTTAGCCCAGAGCGAGCCTTTCGGCTGTTCGAAGACGACCAACTTCTGGAGGTCCTCGACATAAGGGACTTCGCAGGTGGCTCTGAACGTGCCGTCGTCAGGCTTAAAGGCAGATTAATAGGTGAACGGGGAAAAACACGTCAAATATTGGAGCAGACTACTGGAGCGCATATATCGATCTATGGAAGAACCGTGGCAGCGATCGGAACCGTAGAGCAACTAAACGTCGCCCGCGATGCCATCCAGATGCTGTTGAACGGTGCAAAGCATTCCACCGTCTACAGATTTCTAGAACGACAACGGAGGGGAATGAAACTAAGAAAGTTGTCGCATTGAGTGGACGGGTTTGGTTTCCCAAAAGTCGCTTAAGGGAAAAATGAGATTTAGAAGCGGTGCTTAAATATGAGGACGGCTGCCGACGAACTCTTCAGAGAATTCAGAACTCACAGCGTAAGCGAGTTCTTCCGTAAAAACGCGGCAATGCTGGGGTACACAGGAAAGATCAGATCGCTCACCACTATAGTCCACGAAGGTGTCACCAACTCGATCGACAGCGCGGAGGAAGCTGGAATACTGCCAAAAATATTTGTCGCGATCAAACGGATCGGCGATAACCCAGAACATCTTAAGGTGGTAATCGAGGATAACGCCTCCGGCATCCCGAAGGAGTACATTTCACAGGTATTTGGCAAGATGCTCGCCGGGACAAAACTCCACCGCCATGTCCAGTCTCGGGGGCAGCAGGGGATAGGGATTTCTGGGGCGACCATGTTTGGACAGATTACAAGCGGCAAACCCACAACGGTGATTACATCAACAGGCAATGGAGAGATAATTCGAGCAGAAGTTATGATAGATGTGGACAAGAACGAGGGCAAGATCGTCAGAGAGGAGAAACTGAAG
>CAZMCI010000001.1:4471-78598 GCA_964564905.1 Hadarchaeota archaeon (SeqCode)
CTCCTATATGCGTTCCAGATACGGTCCATTCAACTATCTTCGTATGACAGCCATCGCAAACCCTCACGTTCACATCACATTTGTTGAACCAGATGGTACGTTGACCGTTTTCGAAAACGCGACTGACAGGATCCCGGATCGACCAAAGGCCATGCCATTACACCCATGGGGCGTAATGTCCGACGATCTGCTCCTACTCGCAAAACACACCAAAAGCCGAAACGTCGTCAATTTTCTCTCCACGGAGCTTTCACGTGTCAGCAAAAACAAAGCCCAAGAGGTGTGCAGACTAGCTGGCGTCCCACCAAACAAGAAGCCGTCTCAGCTGACTTGGGAGGACTCTGAACGCATAGTTTCGGCGTTTAAGCAGGTCAAACTTCACGCTCCACCAACCTCGGGACTTAGACCAATAGGAAAAGCTGACATAGAAAGTGGAATGCAGCAGATACTGCGTCCGGAGTTTGTATACGCGATAACTCGGCCTCCCAAGGTCTACCGTGGTGGTTTGCCATTCTTGGTGGAGGTGGGCATAGCATATGGTGGAGGAGCTGGAAAAACAACGGAAAACAAGGGTGGAAATGTGGACGAGGAAGAAGAGACCGGAATGGAACTCATCAGGTTTGCTAATCGCGCTCCGCTGATTTTTGACCAAGGCGGATGTGCTATAACCACCGCTGCGAAGAGCATAGATTGGCGTCGCTATGGGGTAGACCCTGCGACAGCACCACTGACCTTATTCGTAAACGTGGTTTCGGCTTATGTTCCTTACACCTCCGCCGGTAAGCAATCAGTAGCGGACGAGCCGGAGGTTCTAGCGGAGATACGAGCAGCCATCATGGAAGCCGCTAGAGAATTAAAAAAGTTTCTTTACAGGAAGATAAAAATCAGGGAACGCAGGGAAAGAGCTGGAGTGTTTGAGAAGTACCTTCCCATAATAGCCAAAAAAGCCGCAAAATTGGCTGGAGAAGAGGAACCGGATGTTAAACCCCTCCTAGAAAAATTGACGGGTGTGGAGTATGCAAAAGAAGAGAACTGAGAGAAAACTGATCCGCGGACACCGGCAGAAAGCTGGTGAAAAGCTGGCGGAGTTGGGCAAGGAAGTAGTCGAGGAAATCAAGAATGCTCGTCCCCCAAAACTGAAGATCCCATCGCGAAGTACCTCCAACATCATCTACGATGATACCCACAGATACTTTGTCTTGGGACCGCACCACAGCGCACGGAGTGTGGCGAGCATGAAACAGGTGAGAAAATTCGCTCAGATGATGTGCGCAGCCGACTTCGCGAGAGAGCTGATCGAAAGCGGAAAATTCGCCACGCTGAGGGAGATGTACTACACGGCGGAGGGCTGGGAAGCCGGACCGTTTTCAGACCAGGGGGAATCTGATCTGATCATCGAGGATCTGGAGGCAACGTTTGGCTTAAAACGTGAGGATCTCGGTCTCACACCTGAGGAGGATGGAGCCTCCGTGTTCGGCAAATTGGTCGTCGATGAGGAAGGTGTAACCATAGATGCCACAAAGGCCGGGCGAGCTGGCTACACGATCCCACCGACCATAGATGATGTGGAATTCGTCAAGTGTAAAGCAAAGCGAATCATAGCGATAGAAACCATGGGTATGTATCACCGGTTTGTACAGGAAGAAGCTTGGAAAAAATTTGATGCGCTGATAGTCGGTTTGAAGGGACAGGCGGCACGAGCTACGCGAAGATTTTTAAAGCGTGCGCATGACGAACTCGGCCTTCCGGTATATCTATTCACGGATGGCGACCCGTTCGGCTTCCACATAGCTATGGTGGTCATATCGGGGAGCGCGAAACTGGCCTACATCAATCACGAACTCGCGGTGCCGGATGCCCAGTTTTTGGGAGTTACAGCCACCGATATCGTCGAGTACGATCTCCCGACCGACAAACTCCGGGAACTGGACGTGGCACGTCTCAAACAGCTGATGAAGGATCCCAGGTACAGCACCAAGTTCTGGCAATCGGAGATCAAAAAAATGCTTGAATTAGGAAAGAAAGCAGAGCAGCAGGCGTTCTCGAAATATGGACTTGCATACGTTGTCAAGAAATATCTTCCAGCCAAACTCGGATTAAAAGGTTAAACTCAACGTCGTCAGTTCTTTTATTCGTGCCACCAGAAGTTAAGTGGAGCTCCATGAGGGGAAATTTCTGTTCGAGAAAAAAGGTGGGATTAGTTCTTCTAAGCATGACCCTGGCCCTCTTTTTGATGACGGGATCTAGCAAGCCGATCAGGGCTGTAGGAACTACACCGCCAAGATTATCGGAGAATTACGCTCTCGTGTGGGCGCACCTCGACAATGACCTCAACAGAATCGACGATGTGATCGACCAGATCATGGAAAACAGAGAAATGGTCAAACACCGAAAGAACTCATTCGTCATCTCTGGAGAGGGAAAAAATATCAGAGGTTCCCTCATCGTAAATTTTACCCGAAAGATAAACGAAAATGAGATGAAGACGTTTTTCGAGATAGCGGGTCAATCAAATGTATTCAAGTTCAAACACATCAATGCTGTAAGTCTCAAAAACGTGGACCTGGACGTGATCGACAATTTGACCAAGCTTGATGGCATAGAGGTGATCGAGCTCCAGCATAGGGTACGTGCTCTTTTGGACGTGAGCACCAAGGCCGTCAAGGCAAGGTCTTCCACCGAGTATTCAGGCGTCTGGGAAAAACTTGGGGTGGATGGCACCGGAGTGAACATAGCAATACTCGACACGGGAGTAGACGATGAACACGAATCCCTGAACGGAAAGTACATCGCAGGTGTGGACTGTACCGGGCCGACCGACCTGGAGTTCAATCCCAACGATCAGAGTGCCTACGATGTATTTCATGGCACGCATGTCGCCGGTATCGCCATGGGAACCGGCGGAACCAGTGAAATTTACAGGGGAGTCGCCCCCGGGGCGGGACTTATAGACGTCAGGGTGCTCAACGAGAAAGGAGAAGGCACGACAGAATCAGTGATAAGGGGAATCGAGTGGTGTATCGCCAACAAGGACAAGTACAACATAAAGGTAATGTCCCTGAGTTTAGGATCCGATTCCAACAGCGATGGAAAAGATGCGCAATCCCGGGCGGTCAATGCTGCTGTGGAAGCAGGTATAGTGGTGGTGGTCGCCGCTGGAAACGACGGTGAAGAGGGATACATAAATTCTCCGGGAGCTGCCGATAACGCCATTACCGTCGGAGCGTTGTTCGATCACAACACGGTCAGCAGAAACGATGACACGGTCGCTTCTTACTCAAACAGGGGGCCTCGTCTAGACGATGGCGACTCTGATCCATACGACGAACTTAAACCTGATGTGACAGCCCCGGGTACTTATATATGGTCTGCGAAAGGCAGCAACGGCATGACCTCAAACGAATATCATCAACTTTCAGGCACGAGCATGGCCGCTCCCCACGTGGCCGGCATTGTCGCTTTGATGCTCCAAGCCAATCCAGATCTAACCCCTTCAGACGTCAAACAGATCCTGCACGAAACGGCCGAAAGCAGAGGACTGCCCTACGATCCTGGGCTCAGCGATAAGTACAATACGGGGTTTGGATGGGGGATCGTCGATGCATATGCTGCTGTCCAGAGGGCCCTCGGGGAAGCCGGAAACCCGGACTTTTCGATCTCAGCGGAAGATATCTCATTTTCGGATAACACACCCGTGCTCGGTCAACGAGTACTGGTGAAGATCACCGTCCATAACCTCGGAGACGTTGATGGAAGCTGTGATCTCGCGTTTTACCGGCAGGATATGAAGACCTCGTTTCTTGGAAAAGTCCGAGGGGTATTCGTCAAGGCAGGAGAAACCACCGATGTCAAATTTGCAGTCACACTACCCAAGCAAGGAGATTATACCGTACTCGTGAAGGTGGAGAACGCCAGTCCATTCGAGAACAACTTATCAAACAACCAAGCCTCTGCAAGCATAGCGGTTGGAGCACGGCCGGATTCTCCGGATTTGACCCTCATAGAATATGACATATATTTCCGGGGGAGACTCGCTGAAGTAGGCGTGCCGTTTCTCAGTTCCGGCGAAGTTATAAAATTAGATCTCTCAAAAAAAGATATCCCAGTTCCCCTCATCAGCGCGAAAAAACGGTTGGTCATCGCAGCCAAGATTCACAACGTGGGGAACTCGGACGCTAATTGCGGGATCGGGATTTATGTGGACAATAAAATTCCAGAAAATCTGATAGAGAATTTTCATGAGATTTTTGTATTGGGGGCAAGCGACAACTGGATCTCGGTAACGTGGGAGATGCCCCCAGACATCGAGGGTGATCACCAGATCATCGTGGTGATCGAAAATGTCCCCACAGATGCCGACCCGACAAACAACGAGGCCAGCAGGCTTATTTCTTTTCCGACCACCATAACCACCGGCGATATCGCCGTGGCACCGAGCGACATAATGTTTTCGGATAATCTGCCGAGAGAGGGCGAGATCGTGGATGTCACGGTGACAGTCCACAACGTGGGAGTTATAGACGTGGAAAACGTGAAGCTAGCATTGTACATCGACAATGTACCCACTGCTGTTGGAACCATACCTCTGATCGAACAGAACTCGGAGAACGTCACATCGATCCCATGGGTCGCCGAAGAAGGGTATCACGAGGTGGAGGTCCTCATCTCCATCGAAGGTATCAAGGAATCAAATTATGGGAACAACACTGCCTTTACCTACATCTCCGTGAATCCAAGCGATGTGATCCCAAAGATATTCGTGATAGCTTTATCTGTGGTTGTGGGAATCTCAGCGTTCGCAATATGGAGATATGGAAGAAAACACTCATGAAACAGAGGAGCCGATGACATGATTCAATCTACGACCTCGGAAATCCTTGCTCCTTAGGCGGAATATTTCATCTCGGCGATAATTCTTTTCACCGTCTCCTTTGGATTCGCCGAGTTATAGATGGCGCTCCCGGCGATGCAGATATCAGCTCCAGCTCTGATGACATCTTTCGCCACGCCTTCTTTTATCCCGCCCGCGACGGCAAGAGGGAACTGTCCGGCTCGTCTCTTGGCCTCCGAAATAAGTTGGGTTTGTTCGTATATCCCACGTCCTTTTTGCTGTTCGCTTATACCACGGTGCAGACAGAAGACCACCCGGGACTCATGCCCCCTCAACTCCTTGACGAGCTCTCCCATCACCTCGAGAGGATCCGGGCAATCGATAAAATCTATGAGAACGGCCCTGTTCCACTGAGCCGCCTCGCTCACCGCCTCCATTACCTTCGTCCTTCCTCCGATGGCAAGCACGGCGGAGACGTCAGCGCCCGCCCTGAACGCTATCCGAGCCTCTAGATTCCCGACATCCATCGTCTTCAGATCCGCCACGAGGATAGCTCCGGGAGCAGCTTTTCTGAGGGCCGGCAGGAGGACATCGACCCCATGTCTCTTCACCGACGGCGTCCCGGCCTCTATAATCCTAGCGCCGCCCGCGTACGCTTGCCGAGCCATCTTGGCGATGGTCTCCACATCCGCGTCCATGTCAAGCGCGACCTGAAGTTGAGGAAATTCGATCCTCTCCAACGGACTCAACATTACTTCGATCCTTCTGGCCCGTTTTGGCCTCTTGAGCGGCGGTACCTTTGCTGGTATGCCCTTTCTGCTCCATCCTCTCTCCTTATAATACTCCCTGAGAAGCGGATTCAGTTTAACACCGAACTCCCGAGGTAGCCGATCGTGGGTGGAGTCAAATCCCTCGCGTACGTTGAAGAGTCTCTCCACCGTGTATATCCTCGATCCCACCTCACGCAGGTGTTGGTTGGTCCATTCCAGTCCAGTTACCGCGGTCAGAATCCTCGCGATGTCATCAAGCTCATATTCTAGGGTTGTGAAGAGGGCAAGTCCGTGATACTTACATCCGATCATCGAATCGTAAATGGCGAAGGCATCCTGCATTTTTCGGACCAGCGAAGCCTTTCTGGTTTCGGTGCTTGGATCGACGAACTCGGGATTGCTCAGGATCTCAGGACCGATGGTATACGCCCGCAGGTGACATCCGCCGCGATTTGAGGTCGCATATGCCAACGCTATTCCCTTCGCCCCCCGCGGATCATAAGCCGGGAGCTCCAGCCCCTTGACATGAGGAGCAAGAACTTCCAAGTTGAGTTCACGGGCGGCGGCCGCCAGTCCTTTTGAGAACTTTGACCTTCCGCTGGCTATCTCGCGAACTAGCTTTTCTGCATCGGCGAGATTTCCGACCTCACCCGCCGCCCTAGCAAAACCCAATATGGCACCAATGGAGATCGCATCAAGTCCCAGTTCATCGCATAACCGGTTTAGAGGGACTATCTCCCGTTCATAACTATAAAATCCGGAGTTCGGGCCCAACATGACCAAATTTTCGTATTCCGGACCTTTCCCTTCCCATCCATTGACCCTGACCCAACGGCCACACGCGGTGGGACATGCAAAACATGCCGTACGTTTGACGAGATATCGCTCCCGTATGGTCTCTCCGGAGAACTGATCCACATCTTCAAATGTCAGGCGGCGCCCAGAAAAATTCTCTGTCGGCAACATTCCGGCTGCTGTGATCCGGTGGACGAGCACAGCGGTGCCAAATCTGGCCAAGCTACCATCGACACCAGTGACTGGATGGGTTTCTACCGTTCGTCTTATCTTTTCCAAAATTTTTTTGTACACGCTTTCATGCACGATATTTACTTTCCCCTCGGCCCGCACGGCTACCGCCTTCAAGCGTTTGGAACCCATCACGGCCCCCATCCCACATCTTCCAGCCACACTTTCCCTGCCGGTACGAGCCCCCGCGCAGATGCATGCCATGCGCGCCAAGTTTTCCCCAGCGGGCCCTATCGTAGCAACCCATGCGCCATCGTATCTGTCCACCAGCTCTCGTCTCGTCTCCGATGTGGTCTTACCCCACAAGGAACTCGCGTTCTCGATCGAGACCTTATCGTGATCGATGACCAAGTAAACAGGATCGGACGCTCGGCCCTCGAATACGATGCCATCAAACCCAGCTCGTTTTAGATAAGCTCCAAATGAACCACCCATGAGGGAATCCGCAATCGTACCGGTAAGCGGTGATTTTGAACACACAGCCGTCCTACCGGCTCCGGGAAACATGGTTCCAGTGAGAGGACCGGTCATAAAGATAAGTTTGTTTTTCGGGCCAAGCGGATCTGTGCCAGGTTTGAGTTCATCGTAAAGAAGTTTAGCAGCGTAACCCCTGCCACCCAAGAAGTTATAGGCCGTCGTCATATCCGTTTTCTTCGTGGTGATAGAACCATTCGAGAGGTTCACCCTCAGCAACTTGCCGGTGTATCCGCCGATCATGAAATCCACAACCTAATTAGCTCGGTTGATAAATAACCTATATGGGGCGAAAGCGGTTTGACAAAAACGGAAAAAATCACGGTCACGACGATCCGTGAAATGAAGGATCGCGGCGAACGTGTGACGATGGTGTCTGCCTATGATTACATCATGGGATGCATGGTGGACAAATCTGAGATAGACATCGTCCTAGTCGGAGACTCGCTCGGAAATGTGATACTGGGATATAAGGATACGCTCTCTGTCACCATGGATGAGATGATCCACCACACCAGAGCCGTATCCCGGGGGGTAAAACGTGCCCTGGTGGTTGGGGATCTTCCATTCATGTCCTATCAAGCAAGTGTTGAGGACGCTATCAGAAATGCGGGACGCTTTTTGAAAGAAGGCCACGCCGAGGCTGTTAAGGTAGAGGGGGGTCGCGGCATGATCCAAAAAATCGAGGCAATAATCCAGTCGGGGATACCTGTGATGGGACACTTGGGCTTAACCCCCCAGTGGTACCACCAGTTTGGAGGTTTTAAAGTCCGCGGAAAAACTAAATCAACTGCACAGATGATCCTTAAGGACGCGCAGAGGTTGGAACGTGCGGGTGTCTTCAGCATAGTCCTCGAATGTATTCCCTGGCAGCTGGCAAAACTGATCACAGAAAAGGTCTCCGTGCCAACGATCGGGATAGGGGCCGGTCCGTACTGTGATGGACAAGTACTGGTTCTCCATGATCTTTTGGGTATAACTCCCCAAGTGCCAAAATTCGTCAAGCGTTACGCCAAACTTGATGAGACGATTGTGCGGGCCCTCTCAGAATTCAAACGGGAGGTAAAATCAAATAAATTTCCAACCCTCGAACACAGTTACGATATGCCCCGTGAAGAAACGCAGAAGTTGCTCAGAGAATTTAGAAAAAGGCGATGAACCACAACACGCTTAAATATCCTGAAAAACAGGATAAAACGTCGAGAAAACGGAGGTGTAAAAATGGCGTATGTTGTGAAGTCTGCCGTGAGAGGGTTGATAAAAAACATG
This sequence comes from Hadarchaeota archaeon (SeqCode), assembly GCA_964564905.1. Classification (GTDB taxonomy): domain Archaea; phylum Hadarchaeota; class Hadarchaeia; order Hadarchaeales; family Hadarchaeaceae; genus B75-G9. Next base: position 12,842 of record CAZMCI010000001.1, read on the forward strand.
AGAGCTAGCGAGGATTTCTTCAAGGAACTTGACGCATTAATAGCGAAAACGTGCAAGCGAGCAGTGGAACGAGCAAAAGGCAACGGAAGAAAGACCCTGCGAGGCGTCGATATTTAAAAATTTGAGCTTCAGTGGTGGCGTCGCAAAAGCTACCACTGGTTTTATTTTTATTTTTCACCTCCCTCATTAATCAGTTACTTTATGATCACTATATCCACATTTCCTCTTTTTCTGATGACGTTGAGTTCCACATCCTTTTTCTGGCGAGTCAAAACAACATCGACCGCACCGCTTCCCACCTTTAAATTTTTAAGCCTGACCTTTTGGAGAAACTCTGGAAGAACTGGATGATCAAAAATCACCTTTGATTGTTCTCCTATCACGGAAAGTCCCATACACGCTTGGAGTATGAAAAACGGAGCTGCGGCTGCCCAGGACTGGGGAACACATGTTCCCGGGTAAAGGGTTGGGCCCTCGCCACGACGACGTTCGAATCCGCAAAATAACTCCGGTAGGCTGTGATTTTCCAAAAATAAACTAGCATCAAAAAGAGAGGTAAGGATTCTCAGGGCCAAGTCCTTGTATCCGTATCTTCCAAGTCCAAACGCCACCAGAGCATTGTCGTGGGGCCAGATCGAACCATTGTGGTAGGAGGTTGGATTATATCTGACCTCCGATGTCGCCACGGTTCTCACGCCCCATCCTGAAAAGAAGATGTCATCCATCAGAAGAGACGAGATACGGCGCGCATGTTTAGGAGCGGCTATTCCGGAAAATAATGAATGTGCGGCGTTTGAGGTTCGAACTTTGCACGGACGTTTTTTTCCGTCAAGTGCTAACACGTACGTGGAGATATCGTCGCTCCAAAATGTTTTCTGAAACCTCTCCTTTAATGCAGCGGCCTGACGAGCAAGGGACCTCGCTTCTTTCATGTTCCCAAGCATGCGGGCTAACTCGGAGGCTCTGGATTTAGCGGCGTAAACGTACCCCTGAACCTCACATACCGCGATCGGTCCCTCAGCAATGACCCCATCCTCATAAAAAATCGAATCTGATGAATCCTTCCATCCCTGATGTAAAAGACCGTTCGGGGAACGTCTGATGTATTCAACAAATCCATCACCGTCAAAGTCTCCATACTCATCTATCCATTTCAAAGCCATTTCGATGTTTGACCAAATTTTTTTGATGAGAGGTTTGTCCCCGGTGTACCGGTAGTATTCACCAGCGAGAAAAACGAAAAGAGGGGTGGAATCCACGCTCCCGTAATAACGTCTGAATGGAACTTCCCCGGTTCTGGCCATTTCCCCCTTGCGAATCTCATGCAGGATCTTTCCAGGTTCAGCATCCTCGTTTGGAATGACGTCGCTCGCCTGATTAGCAGCCAAGTAAAGCAATACGTCTCTACCTATGTAAGGGTCGATCCAAAGAAGCTCTAAAGCTGTTATTATACCATCCCTCCCAAAGGTGGTGTTAAACCATGGAATTCCACCGTAGGGATAGAATCCATGAGATGTTTTTGTAAGCATTATGTGAATATCCGCCAAGGAACGATTCAGCCAGTCGTTAAACTGTTCATTGGAGGTGTAAATCTCACACTCGCGGGCCTTTATTGATCTTAGAGTACTCCTCACTTTTCGCACGGCGTTTTCGTATGGCACCACTCGTAGGGTTTTGTTCAGCTCACACGCCACGGTTATTAAAAAGGACGTTTCCTCCTTTGGTTGTAGCCTCACGTGGAAGTCCGCCCTAGAATCGAGTATACTATCTGGCTTCCAGGAGAACCTGATAACGGTTTTTCTGAATATCCCGTCCGCTCCCCTATAGGGAAACACGACCTTTCTTTTTTGCACAAGAGGTTTCAGTCTTTTCCCTTTTTTTCTCCGCTTCACACCCCTGACTTCAAACAAATCGGCAAAATCGCTACCGAAATACACTGAAAAGGGGACATCGACAGGATAGAGTCCGTAGTTCCGAATCCCGAAACGTTCATAACAAATACCGTTATAAAGAAATTTGGAACGAAACACGTGAAGGCTTCCTTTGGGGACAACGATCGTATCTTTGAGGGTTATGTCTGGATTCGTGAGATCCACCGTGAGAAAAGCATTGTCTTCCTTTATCCCAGAACTCAAAAATAATGGTCGGAGGCCGTCAAATGTGAAATTCAACCGTGACAAAAACCTGGTCCCCTCGTGGTAGATCCCACCATCACCTCCTGGCTGGATATCGCCAAACCGATCAAATATGGCAAAAGTCTCACCGTGCTTAAGCACGTGCTTGCTAATCCTCGGCTCTAGTGAGGTGATCTTGATGTAGTACTGATTTTTAAAGCTGATGGTGTCCTCCAAGAAACCAAGGCCCTCCCAAATCATCTTTTCCTGTTTTTCAAAACTCTGTCGTAGATCGTCAAATAATCTTTTGCCATTCTAGAAGCTGTAAATCTCTCCTCGAAAATCTCTCTGCATCTCTTCCGACTAAGGGTGTGAACCATCTTCACCGCCCGAACTGCATCTTCAAATCCTTCGACGATAAAACCGGTCTTACCTTCTTCCATTACCTCCGGCACAGACCCTTTCCTGTATGCTATAACTGGTGTACCACATGCCATGGCCTCGATCATCACCAGTCCAAATGGCTCTGGCCAATCTATGGGAAAAAGAAGGGCGTAAGCATTTCTCAAGAATTCTTCTTTTTCTCCTTCTCCGATTTCCCCCAGGTATTCCACAAGAGGATCGTCCAGCATGGGTTCTATGACATCCTCGAAATATTCCCGGTCAACCGCATCTACTTTGGCCGCTATCTTGATCTTCATTTTAACCTCTTTTGCTATTCTTATTGCTCGATCGACCCGTTTTTCCGGAGAGATACGACCCAGAAAAGCTAAGTACTCTCCAGGGTTTTCCTGAAAAGAGTATAAGTCCTTTGGAAGTCCATGATACACCGTTCCCTGCCAGTTCAACCACGGGAGAGGCTCACGCTGAGAATTTGAGATGGAAACCACTGGCATATCGGAGAACTCGCTGTAGAGGGGTACGAGATCTGGAATATCCAGCCTTCCATGTAGTGTAGTAACGACTGGAAGTTCTTTGTGTCTTCTTGAGAGAGGAAAGTGAAGATAATCTATATGGAAATGTATCACATCAAATTCATCTGCGCGTTGAAACACTTGCTCCAACATTAAAATGTAGTGGGCTAGCTGATCGACGCAGTGCTTATCCAATCTCAGAGAACGACGACATGGAGCTATCAGCCTAGCGTTGGTGATGGAATCCCCGCTGGCAAACAAAGTCACCTCATGACCCTGACGGACCAACTCTTCCGTAAGGTAAGATACCACGCGTTCCGTTCCACCATAATACTTCGGTGGAACACTTTCATACAGTGGGGCGACCTGTGCAATCCTCATGGTTCATCCCCCCTGTATAACTCATCATAATTAAACTGGTATTTTACCCTTTAACGCGCTCAATTTTCCTTCTTCCAAGAGCTTGAATGTATTCAACCTCGACTCCCTCACGCACGTCCCCCCTCAGGTTTATGGGAACGGGCAGTTCGAAGGTCTCGTAGGTGGTAAGATCCATCAACTGGGCATTATTTGCCACGATCGCCAGAACCTGAGCGCTCCCCCGTTCAATTATTGGCACCTCGATCTTAGCACTGGTCGGCCGCACTATGCTGCGTTTTTGGGAATCAAAGAGTCCAATGGCATCTATTTTTGCTTTTGCGTGGCCATGCTTTCCCGGCGCCGAAGTCGAAAACCCAACTATGCGACATGGTTCATCATCTATTATGATAAAGCGACCCTCCTTCAGTTTTCCTACCTCAGCCATCTCTTTGCTCATTGAAACACCTTTTGATTTTTTTAGTTATTGCTTAAAAATTTGGTGTCTGAGAAACAAGATTAACTCTATTTCTTAGATTGAGCCTAGGTCCAAAAAAAACGTGTAATCTTCACCCAATCTGAAAATTGATCCCCAACTCCTCGAAAAAACAATGCCCCAATGAACTTCCCGGAACCATCCCCCCGGCGGTAAAGTTAAATAGTTTTGACACCAGCAATTATTAAAAGGGTGATTATTTGAAGGCTTTAAAACGTGTGTTTGGGGGTTCGAAGACTGAAGAGAACGCCGTAAGCGAGGTTCCCGTCATGGAGGTAGAAACTGCCAACACGGTAAGGGCTCCCAGCGAACTCGAACCGATTTACGTGAAAAGCATGGAATTGAGAAGCCTAGTGGATGTACAAGAAGTGGCAGAAGAACTCAAAAACGGCAATATCATGATTCTCGATATCAGCACGCTCATGAATCAGGACCAAGAAGAGCTAAAACGGGCGATAGATCAGATAAAAGGAATCTCTCAGGCCATCGGTGGGGATATCGGCCGTCTCACGGAATCTAAAGTTATCGCAACTCCCCGATTTGTAAATATTCAGTTCAGGAAACCCTAGGTTATTTTTGGTGAACCCATGTTTGAAAGGGAGTTTGTGCTCCCTAGCGGTCGGTGCCCTATTTGTGGAGCCGAAAACACATTCGTGATCAGAGGGCGTATCAACGACATCCCTCACTTTGGAGAAACCATGGAAACTCTCGTAAGCTGCAGCAACTGCAAGTTCAAGCATGCGGACGTGATGCATCTAGAGGAACACGAACCCATGCGCTATGAGTTCAAGATCTCCTCAGAGAAGGACCTCATGGTGCGTGTCGTCAAATCGAGTACTGGAACGATAAAAATACCTAAATTGGGCATAACGGTGAAACCAGGCTCCGGAAGCGAGGGGTATATCTCCAATATCGAAGGAGTAATCAACCGCATTGAAAGGGCGATTGCACTGGCAATTGAAAAGGCGGACCCTATCAAACGTCGGCGTGGCAGATCCAAGCTAAACAGGCTCAATGCCGTCAGAAACGGGAGGGAAGAAATCAAAATTATAGTAATGGATCCATTTGGGCACAGCGCTATTATCGACAAACGAGTAAAAAAACGCAGACTCAGCAAAAGAGAGGTAAACAGGCTAAAAGCTGAACTCTAACGTAATCTTACCGTTTCCAGGTTCTGAATGGATCTAGTCTCCACCCTGAAAAGCCTGTGCAATGCACTTGCTAGGTCTATGCATTTGTTTTCATCTCCGTGTACACTCAATATCCGTTGGGGTTTTGGGGATATCCTCCTAACGTAGTTTAGAAGTTGAGCCCGGTCGGAGTGCCCACTGAACCCTTCCACGCTCTTGACCTCCAAGTTGACCTTTACTTCTTTCACCTTGCCCTTTTCATCCGGCATTGGTATTTCTCTCCATCCCTTCTGGATACGTCTGCCGAGCGAGCCCTCAGCCTGATACCCAACAAAAACCAAGGTATTGCGCGGATCGGGGGCCAGATATTTGAAATACTCCATGACCGGTCCACCCGTCATCATACCAGCGGTCGAGATTATAACACTCGGCTCTCCATCGATCACGTTTGCCCTTTGATCCGCTCCCGAAACTTTCACAAACATGTCGGACAGAAATGGGTTCTCGTCCGCTTTGAATATGAGTTCACGCAGATCTTGGGAGAGATACTCTGGATATGCCGTGTGGATGGCTGTCGCTTCCCATATCATTCCATCCAGGTAAACCGGCACGCTATCAAGAATGCCTTTTCGCCTAAAGTCCTCCAAGAGAACCATTATCTCCTGAGACCGGCCAACCGCAAACGCGGGGATCAAAACTTTCCCGCCTCGTTTAACGGTCTCCGAGACGATCCGTATGAATTCCTTTTCGGCTTCAGAGCGGTGAGGTTGAATATCATCAGCTCCTCCATATGTGCTCTCGATTATCAAGGCTTCCACTCTGGGAAAAGAGTAGACTGCAGGAGGAAAAAGACGTGTGCGGTCGAATTTGATATCTCCAGTATATACCACGTTGTAGAGCCCCTCGCCAATATGAAAGTGCAGAACTGAAGAGCCGAGGATGTGCCCAGCATTATTGAAGGTAACTCTTATATCTGGCGTGACGTCGGTGACATCGCCATATTCCAGAGGGATGCAGTGCGAAAGAAAGGTGCTTATATCTCGTTTGCTGTAGGGCAGGGGTTTGTCCTCTCTCTCCGCTATTTCTACGTAATCCATCTGCAGGAGAACTGCGAGATCCCGGGTAGGCGGTGTACAGTACACTGGACCATCGAACCCGTACTTAAACAGGTATGGAACGAAACCGCTGTGATCCAAATGCGCATGGGAGATCACCACTGCGTCCAGCTCCGACAATCTCATTTCCGGAACTTCGAGATGCGGATATGCCCTATCCTCAGACGCCACGTTCACCCCGCAATCCACCATCACCTTGCTCTCAGGGGTTTGGAGCAGGAAACAGGACCTACCGACTTCCCTAGCCCCACCTAAAGCTGTGAAACGTACCCAGTCGCCCTTTGATTTCGATTCACGATGTATACGACGTCCAATTTTCCTCAAAATTTCTCTTCTTTCTGAACTGGCATGGATCATCGAAAGACGGATGTTTCTCACCAAGTCCGATTTTATAGGTGGAGCCCGAACCACATGGGGGGTCCATTTAATCTTATACATCAGCTCGCGGAGGAGGCTCCCGCCTTTTCCTATCGCTATTCCTGGTTTCTCCGCTTCGATGGTGACCTCACCTATGTCCTCGCTGAAAATGATATCGGTCACCCCAGCCTCCGGCGGAACCAGCTCTCTGATCAGCTTTTCCGCTTCTTCTTTCTTAGTCAGGATTGATGGATCCGGGCGCAAAATAATTCGCTTTCTGATTTTTCGTGCGAGTTCCTTTATCGCTTCGCCGTTCTCCATCAGCAGATCCAAGTTCTTGCAGTAAAGCACAACCCTTGGGCCCTCGAAATCGATGTCTGAAACCGCACCGGCAAACGGTGTCTCCTCTCTCACGATACGCTTTATCTCTTTCAACAGTTCTTCTGCAGCCATGCAACCAACTTTCAGGTGATTAAATTAATTTTTTGATCTGTTCAGGTGTCAGCTCAAAATAACCTCCCTTGGTCACGGACGCCGCCATAACTTCGTTTCCGGTGGCGATATCCCGTCTCATCGCCGTTTTTATAGCTTTAACTGCTATCGGCAATGCCGTGTCGACCTTCGTGCCCTCCTTGAACTCCGTTTCGAGCACCCCATACGCCACCGGAGATCCGGAACCGGTAGCGAGCATTTTCTCCTCGACCAAACCTCCGTCCATGCTTACGAAGAACAATTTTGGTCCCGCCCGGTCCACCCCGCCGATGAGAAGATGGGCCATGTAAGGGAAAAAGCTATATGCGTTCATGATATTCGCCACCAGCCTAGCACATGCTTGTACGTCCATCGGGATCCCCTCGCGCATCGAGTAATATCCTGCTTCTGCTCTCATCACGTCAACAAGACGCTGAGTATCAGCCACGCCCCCCGCGGTAGTAAAGGCGATATTGTCGGTTATCTTGTAGATCTTTCTGGCCTTTTTGCTCGCTATCTCGTAATCCATGGTAGCACGAGTATCCGTGGCCAAGACTACTCCATCTTCGCACACGAGGCCAACCGTCGTCGTACCTTTCAGATATTTCAGTTTCTCATCTTTCAGGTCCCTCAATTCAACACCGTCCGAAAAACGCTGCGTTAAAAGCAGCAATTTAGTGCTGGAGTTAGTCATATTTAACTTTACCGCCAGGAAGCCCCCTTCCGCGATGGAGGGGCGAAGAAGCGAGTTTTTTCTATATAAAGAACCTCCGGCTAAATACATGGGGGATGAGTCGATGCTATCGTACAGATTCGGTTTCTATCCATCAAAAATGGTACAAAGAAGTCCCGTCACTGGAGCAGGAAGCTCCCTGCGAAAGCTGGGGGAGAGTTCACATCTTATCAGCCGCCAAAAAAGCGGTGCGCGGTTGAAGGAATCCAAATGCATCCAGCTTCCCCGTGAGGTCTGGATGGGTCCAAAGGTAATTTCCCAGCTGGCTGACGTCTGCAAACGACTCTGTCCTGGAAACCGCACGTTGATAGTGGCGGACCGTACCACCTACAGGCTAGCCGGCCAGAAAGTTGAGGAATTGTTCCGGCAGGCGAAATTCAAAGCAGACCATGTGTTGATAGAGCAAGCTGACATGAAGACGGTCAAAAACGTCAGACGGCTGGTAAGGAGAAAGAGTGATTTTTTGCTTGGTCTTGGAGGAGGAAGATGTATCGATGTGGCAAAGCTGGCATCCTTCGAGGAAGGCATACCCTTCGTCTCAGTTCCGACAGCCGCTTCTCACGATGGTATAGCTTCATCCAGAGCATCCATCCTTGGAAAACGTAAACCTACCTCAGTTGAGACCCATGCCCCGATAGCGATCGTCGCGGATACGCTTATCATAAAAAGTGCGCCCCATAGACTGCTCGCTGCTGGATGTGGAGACCTGGTCGCAAATTTCACCGCAGTCCGGGACTGGCAGCTGGCCCACCGCCTGAAGGGAGAGCCCTACAGTGAGTACGCTGCTACTCTCTCTTTAGTGAGTGCTCAGATAGTAATGGAAAATGCAAAGTTCATCAGTCGGCATACCGAGAAGAGCGTGAGAAAAGTGGTGAAGGCGCTCATTTCCAGCAGTGTGGCGATGGCGATAGCTGGAAGCAGCAGACCCGCGAGCGGGGCGGAGCATTTGTTCAGCCATGCTCTTGACCTCATCGCTCCCAAGCCAGCGCTCCACGGCGAGCAGTGTGGAGTTGGGACAATAATGATGGCTTACCTTCACGGTGAGGATTGGCAGGAAATCAGAAAAACGCTTCAGATAATTGGGGCCCCGACGAACGCGAGAGAGCTTGGCATCCCTGCTAAATACATCGTCAAGGCGCTCACGATTGCTCACCGCATAAGGCCGGAGCGCTACACAATTTTAAAAAAAGGTCTGAAACCCCGTGCGGCCGAACAACTTGCGAAGATCACCGGCGTCATTTAGTGGCTCTTTGGCTCCGCTAAGGTTAAGTTTCTCTGATAAGTAGAAACACCTGAAGGGAAAAGGAGGCCGAAACTATTCGCATGCCGCCGATACTTGAACTCATCCGACCTTTGAACTGTATCCTCGCAGGTGTAGCTGTGCTTATTGGAGCGGTGATCACAACTGGCAGTCTGAACATGCCTGAATTGGTACTATTTTCGGCTTTTGCAGCTGCTGCGCTTGTTGCGGGTGGTGGCAACGCGATAAATGACTACTTCGACCGGGATATCGACCGCGTCAATCGTCCTCATCGCCCCATCCCCTCAGGTGGTGTAACCCCCAGAACTGCCCTGATCATCGCTCAGGTGCTGTTCATAGCGGGAATCGCATTCACAGCATTTCTTAACATTTACTGCCTTTTGCTCGCCACCTTGAACTCTGCGGTGTTGTTCGTCTACACATGGAAGCTCAAGCGTCGTGGGCTTGTCGGCAACATCTCAATAGGATACTTGGTGGGATCGACCCTCCTTTTCGGCGGACTTGCCACTGCCCATTTAAGGGCAGGATCACCCATCTCCGGTGGGCTCCTAGTCTTGGTCTTAATGGCATCGCTTTCCACAGTTGGACGTGAACTTATCAAAGCGATTGAGGATATGAGGGGAGACCGAAAGCTCGGATTCAAGACCTTTCCACTCCGTCACGGTGTCGGCAAGACGGCGGCGTTGGCGATAGGGTTTCTGGGTGCCGCGATAGCGATCTCCCCCCTGCCGTATCTGCTGGGTATATTCGGATGGCCGTATCTCGCTCTTCTTATAATTTCGATCATTGCATTCTTGGTTGCGATTGGTATAATAGTGCGGAGTAGGGAACCGAAAGGAGCGGGCAAGTCATCGCTTGCATGCAAGATAGGAATGGCGCTCGGCTTGCTGGCATTTTTGGTGGGTACGTTCTTCTGATTCTGGTCAGCCAAGCCACTGATAAGGATTAAACTCGGACGGCGGGATGAACATCACTTCAGCATATCCCCTACGAAGAAGCTCTGCATTCAGATTCACCCAACATCCCCCAATTTTGACGTACACAACTGCAATTGTCCGACCGTAACGGTCCGCCGGGCCGAGATCATCGACATCCAAACCAATTATTTTCCCTGATGGACAAAGCCCCTCGACGAACTCTTTCGCCTCGAGCCCATCACCTGAGGAAGTTTCAGGGGTGTTTACCCCGACCAATCTGACTTCCTCTCCACCTTGAATGATGATAGTGTCGCCATCCACCACATACCACACCCTCTCCTCCCGCTCGATATGTGGTAAAGATGAGCTATCCACTGAACCTGTCGGGACAAAAATTCCGCTTAAAAATACAACACCGAATGCCGCCGCGATAAAGATCAAAACCATCAGCCGGTTTGACCTGTTCATCCCCCCGCTCGGTCTTTGCGTGGAAGGTTCCTTTAAAGGGAAAATTAGGGCTCTGTTTCAAACTCGGGAGACGGACCAATAAATCCGAGCCCGCAATCGTCCCAAAGCCAGGGGGCACTTGGCGTCTTCGATGCGTGGACATGCAAGATCATGGGGCGAGATGGGAAGATCGAAAAGGCCAGAATACCCCCTTTGGTATGCCATCTTCCGAAGGTGAAGCAGAACCAATTTTAGTCAAGTGACGACAAATCAATATTGATATCCATGAAAGCCAGAGCTCACGTTTTCATCACCGGACGTGTCACCGGTGTCTTCTTCAGGTACTACACCCAACAACTGGCCAGAAAACTGGGCGTGAATGGGTGGGTTAGAAATTTGCGCGATGGAAGGGTCGAGGCCGTCTTCGAGGGGGGACGTGAAGAGGTGGAGAAAATGGTGAAATTCTGTCATGATGGACCCCCTGGTGCAAGAGTGACGGATGTTGAAGTCAAATGGGAGGAATACAAGAGCGAGTTCTCGGGATTTGAGATAAGGTACTGGGGATGAATATGAGCGTTCGTTCGCTGGCTGAGATTATGGAGGAGATGCGTAAGTATTACAAAGCCAACCCAGAACTCCGCCGGAAGTGGAGGGTCCTAGCAGGGAGCGATGAATATGGTTTTAGCGATTTATTCTTCTACGCGCCAAAGCTGGGGATATGGCAGATCAAAGGCGAGCTGAGGTCACCTAACGAACTCATAGGGGCTGGAGCTCGAGTTTCGGCGAGAAAGATCGACGAGGAAATCAGAGCATTGATGGAGCAGGGGACACCCGTGCCGTTCGGTCTCATCTCGCCCCACCCTAAGCTGAGGGACCACGCAATCATCGCGACAGGTTTGGGACGGTATCAGGAAACAACCAAGCAATTAAAAGAGCACCTCACGAGTCGGGAGCGCAAAGCGGATGCGGAACTCAAGAAAAGAATCGAGAGGTTGCGGCGCGAGCTGGGCCTTGACTTGGCCTACCTCTAACCCAACCAAAAATAAGCTTCCTCACGCATATTTGGCTGATAAAAATGTATGAAAAAACTAACGTGTTCGAGCTATTGGCGAAACCCATCCGCAAGTTGCTAGCTGAACGTGGGTTGACCGAACCAACTTTACCGCAACAGAAGTCCATCCCAAAAATTCTGGAAGGTAAAAACGTGCTGTTGATTGCGCCAAGCGGTACTGGAAAGACGGAAAGCGCGTTCTTGCCAGTGCTCCACCAACTACTGCTCTCCCAGAGCCGTGAACCCGGAATCAAAGTCCTTTACGTAACACCGCTCAGGGCCCTCAACCGTGACATGCTCGAACGTCTGGAGTGGTGGTGCCGTGCTTTAGACTTACGAATATCTGTACGCCACGGTGACACGACGGCGCGCGAGAGAAGAACCCAAGCCCTGTTTTCCTCTGATGTGATGATCACCACCCCGGAAACGCTTCAGATATTCTTACTGGGACGGAGGTTGAGCGAACACCTCCGGGGGGTGAGATGGGTGATCATAGATGAGGTTCACGAACTCGCGGACAACAAACGGGGAGCCCAACTTGCCTTGACGCTGGAACGTCTTCGCGAACTTAAAGGAGGTGAGTTCCAGCTTATCGGGCTTTCGGCCACTATAGGATCTCCACAGGAAGTCGCCCGGTTTTTGGTGGGGACGGGACGCCCCTGCGAAATCGTCGATGTGAGCGTCGCGCGCGAACTCAGGATAGATGTGGAATACCCGGAACCAACCAAGCGCGACCTTGGACTCGCAAATGAACTCTACACGTACCCTCCCGTCGCAGCTAGGCTTCGGTTGATGCGGAAACTCATCGAAGAACACGGCTCCACGTTGATTTTCACGAACACCCGCCCGACCGCGGAAGTGCTCGCGAGCCGCTTCAAGCTCTGGGACATCCGCTTTCCCCTCAGCGTCCACCATGGCTCCCTCTCAAGCTTTTCCCGCCTCAGGGCCGAGCGTGCGCTGAAACAAGGGGAAGTCAAGGGGATAATCTGTACCTCATCGATGGAACTCGGACTGGATATAGGACGCATCGACCTCGTCATCCAGTATAACTCCCCCAGACAGGTGACTCGATTGTTGCAGCGAGTGGGTCGCAGTGGTCACCGGATAGGTGAAGTGGCTAAAGGGGTCATCGTGGTTCAGGACCCGGATGATGCCCTTGAATCCATAGTCATCGCCGCACGGTCACGCCAGCGGAAACTCGAACCGGTATCGGTCGTCCAAAAGCCCCTGGACGTGCTCCTGCACGCCCTTGTCTCGATGCTCACGGTGAGGAGCAGGAGTGGGGTCGATGAAGCTTATGAGGTGTTCAGGCGCGCATATCCATTCAAGGACCTCACAAAGGAGGACCTGATTAACGTGCTCAATTTCGCGCAGAGCTTGGAAAAACAGCTCCTGTGGGTGTCCAAGGACGGAAAGGAATTTGCGCGCCCGAGGTCCAAGGAACGCGTCTTCGAGTACTATTTCGGCAACCTCTCCATGATTCCCGAGTTCCGTCAGTACCTCGTAGTGGACGATGAAAAAAACCAACCAGTCGGGATTCTCGACGAGTCCTTCGTGGCGGAGTACGGTGAACCGGGTGTGAAATTTGTGATCGGTGGCGAGATATGGAGAATTCTGCAGGTCTTCAGAGACAGGGTATATGTGAGATCCGATAGGGACCCGCTTGGAGCGATTCCAACTTGGATAGGAGAGGAAATCCCGGTACCTTACTCAGTGGCTCAAGAGGTGGGAAAGCTTAGGGGGTGGCTCGACGAACTCCTGCGGAAAAACAAAAAATTTGAGGAAGCAGCCGCCGAGCTCGCAAAACACTACGATGTATCGACCAAAACGATGGCACTCGCCCTCGCCGACGCCCACAAGCAGATCAACGCGGGTTTACCGCTACCCACAGACCGGAGGATTACCGTAGAGCGTGTAAAAGAGATATGCGTGGTCAACGCTTGCTTCGGGACTCTCGTTAATCGAACCCTCGCGCGCCTGCTAGCTTACAAGGCCTCGTTGGAGCTGGGTGAAACGGTATCAACCTCGGTGGACCCTTATCGGATCTTGCTCCGCTCGGAAACACTGAAACCAAAGCAAGTTATCGAAATCCTCAAGGGAAGGCTCAGCGCAGATCTCAAGCGCGACTTGCGTGAGATCATCGAGCAGAGTCGCTTCTTCCGCTGGAGGCTGTCACAGGTAGCTAGGCGAATGGGCGTCCTCGAGCGCGAAGCCGAAATCACGAGTGCCGTCCTGGATAAGCTCATGCATGCGTTGAGAGGCACTTCGGCGTTCGAGGAAACGTTCAAAGAAGTCGTGCGTAAGGACCTCCACTTAGAGCGATCACTTGAGGTGCTGGAACGCATCAAAAAAGGAGAAATTGAGGTGGTATCGTTGGGAGAACTGCCGGAACCGACCCCGGTGTCCAGCTCGGCTTGGCGACAACGCTACCTCGCTCTTGAACCCGTGATGCCCGAGCGTCTCAGATTGCTAGCAATAGCCTCTACCAAAGCGCGCCTCCTCAGTGAAGCCAGAACCTTCGCCTGCACCCAATGCAAACGCTATGTGGGGGAGCTCCAAATTTACGAGCTCGATGAACGCCCCAAGTGTCCTCGCTGTGGGTCGACTAAATTGGGGATGACGGAAAAATCTGAGGAAGAGGTACAACGAGCGATCGAGCTGTCCGAGAAGGGCAGAACTGTAGCACTCTGGCGGACACTGCAAGAAAGCGCAAAACTCATCTCTCGATACGGGAAAACAGCTGCTCTCGCGTTGGTCGGGCGAGGGATAACACCGGCAGCTGCGGGAGACATTTTATCTAGGGAACCAAAGTTTTCGAACAAATTCATAGAACTCCTGCTCAGAAAAGAACGGGATGCTCTCCTCAAGCGGTTCAGGTGGGCGTGAAGGTGTCCAGAAAGTTATCTCCTCGCTCTTCTTAGAAATCGTCCGCACCAAAAGTTTTGACCTTACTCAGCTTTCTTTTCATCTCTTGTTTCAGCTTCCGGTTCAGTTTTTATCTCGCTGGATTTTTCCACCTCTTTTCCAAGTAATAACCCGAGAAGGGTACGTTGATCGATCTCCGCACGGGTGCGCCATCCGATATAGAGCAACCCCTCATCGTCCTCGCTCAGGTACCCCCTCCTGATGAAGCGATCAATAGTTGACTCAATACGCCAGCGCGGAAATTTCTCCTCGAGCACCCGCTCCACCTCCTTCAGCTGAGCCTTTCCCCCCTTTGCAAGGATATGGGAGAGGGCCACCGTAAGCATCGCCATGTCATCGATTCTCCACCCGAACGTTCTCGCTTCCGTGAGTCTCGGATGGCCTTTGAGAGTGACAAAGTAACGATCCGATTCCGATCCCTCTTCACCCTCACTTACATGTTTCACCATCAGACCAAGCTTCCCCAATTCAGCATCGAGTAGCTTCAAAATCTCTCGATATTCTCTGCCCAGCGCCCGCTTCAACTCCCAGGTCTTTGCCCCGGGTTGCATATGATGTCTGAACAAAAGCAGCTGAGCCGCGCGCGCAAGTTTTTCCCTCAGCTCCAAGATCTCACGGTCTTCACCCATGTTTTCTCCTCTCGAGCCATTCCTCACGTGAAATGGATATCGGAATCGAAAACGTGGCGACCTGTTCCAGCTTTTCTGGCTTTGGAAGTGGTCTGAGTACTATCTCCTCTTCAAGCGGCTTGAGTTCAAGTGTGGCGTATCCGTAACTGACTAGAAAACTCACCAGCCAAGCTTTGAGCACCGTATCCTCAAAACTCTCCTCGGATATGAAATCCCAATAGGACATTTCCCCCCTGTCGCCAGCGGAGTCCTTCAGTTCCCTCCACGTTTTGTCCAACATGGCAGCAAAATCCTCGTCCGAGAGTATCCCCATTCGGGCCAGTTCTCTGCGTGCTACCTCGCCAGTCAAAATCTCCACCGTCTCCAAGTCACGCCAACGCTCATCCAGACTGGGCAGATTTGTCCAGTACTCTCTAGCCTCCCTTATTCCGGGGGGTGAAAGACATTCCAAGTCGATGATGGGATGCCATGCACGCACCAAGATCTCCGCCAAATCTTTTATGGACAACGCGTGTAGCTTTAGCATTATCAACAGGGGATCTAAGTAAAGCATCGACGATTTGTGTTTGATCCATTCCTCCTGCTGAAAAACGACCTCTGCCAGACCAAGCACAGCTTGGATGTCCAGATAAAGCTCACTCTGTTTTTGGAGTTTCGGTAAAAGCTCCCTAAGCCTATCAAAGAACTCACGGACTTCCACGTCAAACGGATCCAATCCCCTCTTCCTCACGGAATCGCAAAGATCGATTATCCTGAGCATCAACTCTTGCTGTTCACCCCTCATCTAAACCGCCACCTTCACTCGGGAAGCACCTGCGAGATTTTGGACTGTTATCACGTGAGGCACACCCTCCAGGCTCACCAGCTGACCGGGAGTTATAACAATGTACTGGGTCTTCTCCCCCTTCATAAAATCTATGATCCCAGAAAATATCGCCTCCCGGTTGCGTGGATCGAGATGAGCCTCAAATTCATCAATCGCGCGGATCGGTGATTGAATCCGTTGTTGAAGCGCCAGCAGAAAACACATGATCGCGGTGGTGCGTTCTCCTCCACTTTGAGTGTACGCATCGAGCACCTGAGGCGCCGCGCCTTTAAACCCAACGAGTAACTCCAGCCCAGCTTCATCTATGTCCTGGAGATTGACCGCTCGAACGTCGCCAACTGCGTGAACCTTTTCCAACACTTCAGCATACTTTTTCTTGAGTTCCCGGAACAACTCATTTATCTCGTCGACCCATCGCTGTTTTCTCAGCTCCAACTCCTCAAGTGCCCGACGTCGATTTGCCGCGGCAACTTCGGCCTTTGCCTCCAGTTCTTTCAACGTGCTTCTGTAGTTCAGATACATCCGTTCAACATCGGGGGATACGTCGGCAAGATTTGCAAGCTTCATGTTCGTGAACTTCAGCTCGTCCAAGACCTCCTGAGGCTTTCGCTTGGTCTCTACCCTGGGACCTATTCTCTTGGCCTCATTCTCGAGTTGTTCGAGCTCTCGTCTGACCCTGCGCAGCTCTGACCGAGCTGCAGAAACGTCCCTTTCGAGGAGTTCTCGTCTGAGACCAAGAACCGCTCCTCTGACTCGGGAGCTGACATAGCTCTCATGAACTTGCTCATTTTCCTCCTTTATCCTGACGAGCTTGGACCTCGTCTCCTTAGCGTGCGTGCCGGCCTCGACGGAACTCCTCCGAGCCCGCTCGAGCTCTGCTGAGAAACTTTTCACCATTTCCTCTGGTTCTGCTCCGACCGATCGCAGAGAGCTGCGGATCCACTCCATCAGCTTGACCCTTGCCTCCGATTCGGCCTGTATTCGTTCTTGTTCGATCAATCTTTGATACGCGCTGTCCAGCTCAAATTCCAGTTCCCTGAGCTTCTTTTCCAACTCCCGTTGCTTTTTGGAGTTTTCACTCAACTCTCCGATGACCTCTTCTAACTCACCGTTTAATTCATCTAGTTTTGAGTGGAGGGTTCCAGCCACTTCTTCCTGTCTGATGCATTTGGCCCAAGCGTATTCGAGCTCCAGCTTGTTCTTCATCTCTACGAGTTCCTGCTTTTTCCGAAAACGATGGTATTCTCCCTCCCAATAACGCAGAGTCTCACGGGCTTTTTCAAGCAGGTTTCGGGTGGACTCCTCCTCACTAAGTGTATGGGAAAGTTTTTCCCTAGCCTCCAAGATCCGTTCGCGGTACTCCCGAAGGCCCACGGCCTCTTCCACAAGCGTCAACCGTTCGGTGGGATCTATCGCTCCAAATAGGTCAACCATATTCTGATGCATTATGATGAGCATGTTATCCGGGTTGATCGAAAGCCGGCGAAGGAGCCTCAGGACCTCCCCCTTGGTAACGGTCCTGCCATTTATCTCGTGCCAGTATGTACCATCTCGACTTAGGTAGCGAGAAAGCACGATCGTGTCTGAATTTATGCTGGGGATGGGGCGCTTATCGTTGTTGGTGGAGTTGTCGAAGACTATACTAACACGTCCGAGATCCTTTCCCCTACGGATGAGGTCACTGAGCTTTCTGGAGCGTTCAGTATAGGTCTGTCCCAAGGCCACGGCCAAACCAAGCAATATGGAGGACTTGCCCGCACCATTGGGTCCGCAGATCAAATTGAGTCCGGGACTAAGGGGAACCCTGGAATACTCGTGGGACATGAAATTTTCGAGGATGATCTCCCGGACCAAGGCCCTCGTAGGCATGGATACCAACTTAATTTATGTATTCAAGTGTGAACTACCCCCAGCTTTCGCAGGGGGCTTCCTGCTTCAGCAGCGGGGCCTGTT
Source organism: Hadarchaeota archaeon (SeqCode) (assembly GCA_964564905.1). GTDB lineage: Archaea > Hadarchaeota > Hadarchaeia > Hadarchaeales > Hadarchaeaceae > B75-G9. The sequence continues at coordinate 30,538 of CAZMCI010000001.1, forward strand.
TTTGATGGGTAAAGACGGAACCTGTACGAGAGCATTAACTCATCCCTCATGTATTTAGCCGGGGGTTCTTTATATAGGAAAACTCGGCTTCTCCGCTCCCTCCCTTTCAAAAGGGAACTTCTCGGCGGTAAAGTTAAAGGAAGTCCAGTATTTAAATGTGGGGGGTAACTCGATGGTGCTGGTAGCCAAGGTATTCGAATTTAAAGAACCCATAGAACTGTCCATCGCGGCCAAGAAGCTCAAAGATTTTTCGGAGGAGGAACCATACGAATCCGGAGATAAAAGCACAAAGCTCACCACGGAGATACTCGACCTAAAAATGGAAGGAGAGGTGCTCAGAGGGGTTTTCAGCAGGGATTTCGTGCTCAGCCGATATTACAAGAGGGGCCTCGTGGAGACCGTGGTCACGGAGGAGGTGCCCTTCCTCATCAAACGGTCTGGTGGGAGAACTTTCTTGGTGGTACTCGCACCGTCAAAGGCCCGTGGTGTGAAGAAACTGCTAACCAACTACGTGGCAAACAAGCTCAGCGAGATCCTGTTCATAAAAACCGGTGCGATCGTCGAGGTGAAGATCACACACGAGACACTAAAGAACCTACACGAGTCCAACCCTCGGGCGACCAAGCTGATCTGGTTTGATGATGTAGACATCCCGGATATAGGAAAGCTCGCCCTCGCGGGATCTGGGCTCGCAGATACCAAGCTTTATCACGAGTATCTAAAACACGGGAAGATATGGTACTGTGTGTTCGAGGTGCAGAAACGTGGGTTCACGGTAGGAATAACCAGGAATTGTGTGGTAACACTGTTCACGCAAATCGACCCCGAGGAGTTCATCAATTACATTATGAATGACGTGCTGCCGCTAATTTCTTAGGAGGGTTTTTGTGGTGCAGCTGGCGGGATTCGAACCTCACAACCCTTATTTTGGATAGGATGTTTTCATACCGGTATACCAAAAAGCTTTTTCTTTCTGTTTTTGTATATTATGCTCTATTTGTATATTTATATAACAAAAGTCTTAAATATCTAATTTTGTCATATTAATATGAAAACATGAAAATTGAGGACCATATTCAGAAGCTGAAAGCTATGGAGAAGACATTTGATAAACTGGACGGGCAATCAGACTATGAAGCTATAGTCGAGCTCTGCATGCTGATTTCTGCACATTATACAAACGCCGCGTTGCACAGACTTAATGTAACACCGACCGACAGAGACATCAAACATAACAAGCTGGCTGGTGAAATAACCCGGCGGCGCGTGGAGGAGCTTTTCAGCGTCGCAGAAGCAACCAGTGCGCTTGAACAGCTCAGGCCAAGGCACATTTACGGCAAGGGCACCGACGGAGAAGTTGCTAGGAGAGCTTTGGAGAACCTGAGGAGGGTTCGAGATACATGTATGCAGGTACTCGACTAAGGGACCTGTTTGACTTCGGGGAAAGCGTCGGGAAACTTCCCAACGTGCTGGCCGTAACGCTGTTCGGAAGCGCCGCTAGGGGTGAGGCGACAATCGAGAGCGACATCGATGTCGCTGTGATCTATGCGAGGAAAAACGATGCTGTCATGAAGCAGGTTGAGAGGCTGGCTCCGCCACGCGTCCACGTGGTGCATGTCACCACCAAAGAGCTCGCAAAAAATATCTCGTTGGGAGGCGCGCTGAGCGGAGAGGCGCTCCTCCTGTTCGGAAAACCCGTGATGATACAGGCGCAAAAACTCAAGCTCAGGCCCATGATGATAATCGCCTACGATACCACCGGGCTCGACCAAAACACTAGGAACAAACTGAACCACGCGCTATACGGCAGGGCGTACAGAGGAAGCGGGCGCGGGGGGAAACTTTACAGGTACGAGGGAATCGCGACGCGCCCAGGCATTTTAAAACTCGGTAAAGCTGTGTTGTTAATCCCTCGAGAGAATACATCGATTATCACGAAAACTCTTGAAGCCCACGGTGCGAAATGGCAGGAAATTCCGGTCTGGACGTACTGATCTGGAAAAATTGATGCGGCCGTATTTGGTCATAGACATAAATATGCTGTCTCATCATTCACCCGTTTGAAACTTGGTGCGGCCAGCGGGCATTCGAACCCTAGAAAAGGTTAGTCCAAAGATCGAGAAGTGTAGTACGTAACATTTAAAAACTTGTAGTACGTAACTGATATCGGTGAATCTCGTGGTGCACGTCAGACTCAGGACAATTAAAGGCAACAAATATTTTTACCTTTACACATCCGAGCGCATCGGTGGCCAGCCCAGATCTAAGTACATCGCCTACTTGGGTCGTGCGGGTTCGAACGTGGGCCGCAGGTTGCCGAGAAAATACAGATCCCGTGAGCTTGTGGAACGGGTCAGAGCACTCGAGTTCGATGCGAGGTTAGACGAGATACTCAAAAAAAGACATGATGTGATGGTGAGACTCGGGTGACAACAGATCCGGATTGTCTAAGAACGGAAGAAATACTCAAAATCAACCAGGAACTCGCCAGACGGGACTTTCCATACACGGGGTCTGATGAATATCCAGTCAGAAAGGAAAAAATAGAACATTTGGTTAGAGCCGTCCCGTCCCGGAGCCCGATCGATGTCGCAGCATATTACCTTAAGAACTTGCCACTGCTTCAGCCTTTTCCCGACGGCAACCACCGGACCGCGCTAATCGCAGTAGAGATATTTTTGGAACGAAAAGGATATCGCTTTGACTACACCGAGGAAGAGGCGAATCAGCTAAGGAACCAGATGCTGAGCCTGCAGTTCAAGCTCTACGGCACTTACGAGGAGTTGCCGGAAGCGGTGACTGAAGAGCCTGACAATGAACTTTTCCGTCTGTGCCGCGATTTCATAAAAAAACACGCAATACGCGGCCGTCCCAAAACCCAGTCGAAGTAGGTTGTCTTGAATTTGGTGCGGCCGGCGGGTAGTGGATTTCAATTCAAACTTATCAGACCAAATTCCCCTTACGCGAATGATTTTAGTGGACTCTTGTAACGGGTCTCCGAATCTAACGCAAATATAATAACTGGGGGGGACATAAGTATTGAATTGGTTGAGATAGATGCTGTTAACTTAGCACCTCCATCCACGTTCTGAAACCTCCTTCGCCGCCGCTCGGTGGCCAGCCTAACGACATGTGTTGCCTGCATTTGTTGTACCAAAAACAGAAAACCACGGCAAAGTTTTGAATCGTCTTCAATCGCTGGGTCGGGAAGTAGCAGTCAAACGCGCGCAACCTATCCTTGAACGTCTCGAACCAGCGCTCGATGTGGTTGCGCTCTCCGCCGCACATCACGATGTGCTTCAGTCCAAGCCGCCGCGTCGGCCATCGGTACCAGGGACCACCATCGGTGATGATAACTGGCTTCCCCTTGCAGTAGCGAAGGCAGCGCTTGAGGAATCTCAGCGTATCGATGCTCTCCCGGTACTTTGTCGCCAGCAGATATACGATCTCGCGATTTTCGGGGTCTACGGCCCCAAAAACGTAAATCCAGCCGCTTTTCGTGCGGATCTTGGTCTCGTCGACGACGAGGCAGCGCCTCCGCCTCCGTCTGAACACACGTTCCTTCAGGACCTGTCCGAGTTTCTGGACCCACTTCCAGATCGCCACATGCGATACTCGTGCGCCCAAATCACGTAGGAGTTCCTTGAGCCTGCGGAGGCTGGATCCTTGCGCGTAGAGATACGAGGTGAAGACTTTCACCTCCAGTGCCACGCGCTTGCGCACGAAAATGCTTTTTGTCTGTTGACCCAACAGACTACTTGGGGCCAGGTGGGTAAGGAACTCTTTGAGTTCCGACGACATTGGAAATCACCTCCTATGTGTCCCCCACCGCCCCAAATCCAGCAAAGAATATCTCTAGGAGGAAAATCTTAAGTTAACAGCATCCATTTAGAAGGTAAAATAAAGTAATTGCACATCTTATAAACAATAGAGATAAAGATGTCGAAATCCCCCGTTACATTCTCGGTACTGTTACCATCCTCCCTCGTCGCAGATGCTCCAGACCTTCGCCAGAAAACTGTCAAAGTTGGATCAGTGGGGCGCGCACTTGCCATCTTCGGTGTTGATAAAGTTTGCATTTACAACGACGATGACCCCTACACAAAAAACCAAACTATCGAGGCAAAGCTAATTGCTTCTCTTCTGCGCTACATGGAAACGCCCCAATACCTGCGCAAGCTCCTTTTCTCTCGCACGAAAGAACTACGATATGCCGGTCTGTTGCCCCCTCTCCGTACACCCCACCATCCACTGGATGGAGAAAAAACTAAGCCTGGAGATCTGCGGGAGGGTGTGGTCACTCAGAGCGGTGAAAGTGGTAGTCTCGTGGAGATGGGTCTTCGGGAAAAAGGCATAACCAGGAAAAGACTGCGGAGCGGATGTCGTTTAACGGTCAAATTGGGCAAAAGATTGGGAGATGGAAGGGTGGAGGTCAGCCAGGTCTCCAAAGAAGATGTGAGGGAATATTGGGGGTATGAAGTGCTGACCGCTAACAGCCTCAGAGAGGGCTTAAATCGGCTCGATATAGACTACAAAATAGGAACCTCCAGACACGGCAGAAATTTATATGAGGCCGTGAGGGGTATAAAAGAAAGCAGCCCCAAAAGCGTGGGGGTGGCCTTCGGGGGACCGTATGCCGGTCTCTTCGAGATCTGCAGGCGTCAGGGCGTCGATATTGAAGAGCTCTTCGACGCTGTGGTGAACACGATCCCCGGACAGAGGACCGCGACGGTTAGGACCGAGGAGGCACTCATGGCCACGCTTTCGGTGCTGAACGCGCTCATAGGGGAATAAAAATGGGAAGGCGAAAACATCGTCCGAGGCGGGGCTCGCTCGCTTACATGCCACGCGTGCGGGCTCCGAGGCCAGTGGCCCAGGTGCGGGCTTGGCCAGCGGAAGCAAGGCTCGGTCTCCAGGGTGTGGCCGGATACAAAGCAGGAATGACCCAGCTTTTCATGATAGATGACCATAAGCACAGCATGACCGCAGGCCAGGAAATATGTGTTCCGGCGACCGTGATCGAGACCCCGCCTCTCTTCGTGTGCGCGATCCGTCTTTACGTTTCGACCTCACGTGGATTGACTACGGCGTCTGAGGTCTGGACCAGCGATCTTCCGCGAGAACTTTCACGGGTGATAAAACTCCCAAAGAAGTATGACGCGCAAAAGAGGATGGAACAGGTGGAGAAATGGATCAAGGAAAGCAAAGTGACAGATATTCGCGTTATAGCGTGTACCCAGCCGAAGATGACCAACCTTCCAAAGAAAAAACCAGATCTTATCGAAATCAGGGTGAGTGGAAGTTCAGTGGAAGAACGATGGAACTATTCCAAAGGAATTCTCGGAAAACAGGTGCGGGTCTCCGACGTGTTCAAAGAAGGGGAGTATGCGGACGTGCTTGCGATAACCAAGGGTAAGGGGTTCCAGGGTCCCGTCAAACGCTGGGGGATAAAAATTTTGCCCAGGAAAACAGAGGGCGGCCGCCGACAGGTTGGGACTTTGGGTCCTTGGTCTCCCGCGAGGGTAATGTGGACCGTCCCGGCAGCCGGACAGATGGGTTATCACCAGCGAACCGAGTTCAACAAACGGATCCTGAAAATCGGCAGCGACGGTAAGGAAATCACTCCTAAAGGAGATTTTCTCCGATATGGTCCGGTTAGAAGCGAGTTTGTGGTGCTGGCTGGCTCGGTTCCAGGTCCAACAAAGCGTCTGATACAGCTCAGACGTCCCGTGAGACCCAGACCGACTCTTCCCACATCGCCACCATCTGTCACCCATGTGGCTCTCTCTTCCCACCAAGGTGTGTGAACATGAAGGCTCATATTTTTTCGCTGGATGGAAAACCCTTTGAGGAGATTGAGCTTCCTCCGGTGTTTGACACAGAGCTCAGACCAGATGTGATAAAACGGGCTGTTCTCGCCGCTCAAACCGCTAGATTGCAGCCTTGGGGGGCAAATGTCATGGCCGGAAAAAGAACGTCCGCGGAAACCTGGGGTAAAGGGTTTGGTGTATCCAGGACCAGAAGGGTAAAAGGGACCAGATACCCAGCTGCCGGGAGGGGTGCATTTTCACCCCATACGGTGGGTGGGAGAAGGGCTCACCCTCCAAAGGTGGAGAAAGTCCTGAGAGAACGCATAAACAGAAAAGAACGCCGGCTTGCAATTCGTTCCGCCATCGCTGCCACAAAGGAGAAAAAACTGGTTTCCAGCCGGGGCCACGTGGTCGATGGTGTGGTTGGGATCCCAGTGATCGTTACCGACGAGTTCGAGAAACTGGGAAAGGCCAGCGATGTTCGTGAGGTCATAAAAAAGCTTGGTTTGTGGGATGATATCGAGCGCGTTAGGGAGAGCAAACGAATTCGGGCCGGACGCGGCAAGGTACGCGGAAGAAAGTATAAAGAGGCGGTGGGGCCTCTCTTGGTGGTAAGCGAAGACGGAGGGATACTTAGGGGAGCGAGGAACCTCCCTGGTGTGGAGGTGGTAAAAGTCTCCGAACTTAATGCTGAAATACTTGCCCCCGGCGGTAGACCCGGGCGCCTTACCCTGTGGACCAGGGGAGCCATTCAGAAACTGGCAGAGGGATTGTTTTCATGAAGGATCCACATAAGGTGTTGCTCTACCCCCAAGCTACGGAAAAAGCCGTTAAGATGATCGAGTCCGAGAACAAACTCATCTTCATCGTGGATCGGGAAGCCACCAGGGCTGACGTCAAACATGCCGTGGAAACGCTTTTTGATGTGAAAGTGGACAACGTGAAGGTGGGGATAACCCCCGATGGACGAAAACGTGCCTATGTAAAACTCGCACCCGAGTTCATGGCGGATGAAATAGCGGCCAAGTTGGGGATGATCTAAATGGGGAAGCGTGTCAGAGCACAGCGCCTCGGGAAGGGTTCGCCCACCTATCGGGCGAAGTCTTGGAGGAGAGTGGGAGAGGTGAAGTTACCTCCGCTGGACGCGCCTGGTGAGGCTGTGGTGGTCGACCTACTCAACGATCCTGGGAGAAGTGCTCCAGTTGCTGTGGTCAGATACGGGGATGGGCAGGAGCGTTTGGTTCTCGCTCCGGCGGGTATAAAGGTGGGAGACAGGATATCGGCAGGTATCTCGGCCCCAATTAAACTAGGAAACACATTGACGTTGGCGGAGATCCCGGAGGGGACCTCAATTCACAATATCGAGTCCAGGCCTGGAGGAGGTGGACAGTTTGTGAGGTCCTCGGGAACCTATGCCACCTTGATCGCTCATGACGTCGGTCGTGCGATCGTCCAGCTTCCCTCCGGAGAGATAAAGGATTTTGATCCCCGCTGTCGTGCCACAATAGGAGCGGTGGCTGGAGGAGGTCGACTGGACAAACCACTAATCAAGGCTGGAAAACGCCATCACATCATGCTTTCAAGGGGGAAACCTTATCCCCACGTGCGGGGGGTGGCGATGAACGTTGTCGATCACCCTTTTGGGGGGGGACGTGGAAAACATGCTGGGAGGCCCAAGACAATCAAGAGGGGAGCGCCGCCGGGACAAAAGGTGGGATTAATAGCAGCGAGAAGGACAGGTGAGAGGTAATCTCATGCCGAAAAAATTCACTTACCGAGGGTTCACACTGGAGGAACTTCAGAAGCTTTCATTGGATGAGTTCGCGAAGCTCCTGCCGGCGAGGCAGAGACGTTCGTTGGAGAGAGGATTTACTCCCAGAGAAAAGAAGCTGCTCGAGCGGATAAGAAAGCTCCGGGAAGCGGGAAAAGATGGACCCATCCGCACCCATTGCAGGGAGATGATCATACTTCCAGAGATGGTGGGCCTGAGATTTGCCGTCCACAATGGAAAGGAATTCGTTAACGTTGAGGTTAAACCCGAAATGATCGGGCATCGGTTGGGAGAATTTTCCATAACCCGGAAAAAAGTCACCCACGGAACGCCTGGGATAGGTGCGACCAGAAGCTCTCTCTACGTACCGTTGAAGTGATCTACGATGCCAAAGTTCGGTTATTCCACCAAGGTTGAGGGTCCATGCGGAAAAGCCTTCGGAAGAGAGATGAGGATCTCCCCGAAACATGCGATGGAGGTCTGCCGAGCGATACGTAATATGCACCTTGCCGCCGCCAAGGAATACCTCGAGGATGTTCAGAAAAAGAAAAGAGCTGTTCCCTTCATGCGCCACCGAAAAAAACTTGCTCACAGGAAAGGAGTGGGTGGCAGCGGGCAGTACCCGGTCAAAGCCGCACGGGAGATCCTGAAGGTACTAAAAAACGCCGAGGCGAACGCGAGCTATAAAGGCCTAGACACGGAAAAGCTCAGGATAGTCCATGCGAGCGCCTATAAGGGGATCACCATTCCCGGGATTTTGCCGAGAGCGTTTGGTCGAGCGACCCCTCACAACAAGCCGCTTACAAATGTTGAGATAATCTTGAAGGAGGTTCCATGATGCCGGTTGAGCGGACTTTCATAAAGCGTGGGTTGAAACGGGTTGAACTTGAGGCGTTTCTTGTTCGGGAGCTAGGGCAGGCAGGTTATGGTGGAGTGGACGTAAGGCGCGTGCCGACGGGAACCCGCGTCACGCTCTATGTGGACAGGCCGGGCATGGTGATAGGGCGCAAGGGAAGAAGCATAAAACTGCTCACCGAAGAGCTTGAGAAGGGATTTGGGCTGGAAAACCCCCAGATAGAGGTGGTGGAGATACCAAAGCCTGAACTCTCCGGTCCGATAATGGCAAAGCGTATTGCTTTCGCTCTGGAGCGCGGGGTGAGCGCAAGGAGGATCGGTCACATCATGACCCGTAGGATAATGGAAGCCGGTGCTCGAGGAGTCGAGATAACGATCTCCGGGAGGATAGCTGGGGAGCGTTCCAGAAGAGAACGATTTTATAAGGGTTATATAAGCAAAGCTGGAGAACCGGCGGAGAAACTCGTAAGTCACGGATATGCTGAGGCGAAGCTGAAACCCGGCGTTGCAGGAGTGAAGGTTAGCATAATGCCCCCAGATGTGCCGCTCCCCGACGAAATTAAGACGGAGGAAGAGGCAAAACCTGTGGAGCCCGCGGGTTCCGTGACCGCCCGGGAGGAAACCGAAAGCCGGGCCGAGGAGGGAGGAAAAGAAGATGGGGATACTTAGAGCTGAGGAGATCAGGGGAATGAGTCGGGAGGAAATGATCGAAAAACTCAAAGAGCTTCGGGGTGAGCTGGCCCGGACGCGAGCGACGGCGGCCGCGGGCGGATCGCTTGAGAACCCGGCTAAGATCCGGGAACTCAAGCGTGCCATAGCGAGAATACTTACGGTAATGAAGGAAAAAGGAGGTGCATGAGCGCGCAGGAGATTTGCAAGGTCTGTGGGTTGCCCAAGGAGCTCTGCGTCTGCCAGGAGATCTCGCGCGAGCAGCAGCGGATAAGTGTGTACTCGATGAAACGAAAGTTCGGCAAGGTCGTGACCATTATAGAGGGACTGGACGAAAAGCAGGTGAACCTGAAGGATCTCACGAAAGACCTTAAATCAAAACTTGCGTGTGGCGGAACCTCGAAGGAAGGACGCATAGAGCTTCAGGGTGACCACAAAACACGCGTGAAGGAAGTGCTGGTCGGGATGGGATTCTCCCAGAACATGATCGATGTGAGATAAAAAAGGTGGCAAAAATGGCCGTAAAGCGGAAGTTGCTCAGGCAGGGACTTATCGGGCTCGAGGCGGAGGTCGTCCACAGTTCGGATCCTACCCTCCTAGGTCTCTCCGGAAAGATAGTGGACGAAACACGTAATATGGTGGTGATAGAGCATGAAGGGAAAACTAAAAAAATCCAAAAGTCCATTTCAACATTCATCTTGAGAGGACCCGATGGTGAGACGATGAACGTGAACGGAAAGGAGTTGGTCGGACGGCCCGAAGCGCAGATCCAGAAGAGGTGAGCTCATGGTGGGCATGGGGATAAAACCGCCTGAGGAAAAATGCTCGGACGAACGATGTCCATTTCACGGAAAGTTATCGGTCAGGGGACGGGTGTTTGAAGGAGTGGTAGTAAGCGACAAGATGGCCAAGACGGTCACCGTGAAACTCGAGCGCATGCATAAAATACCGAAATATGAAAGGTACGAGCGTCGTACTTCCAAGTTCCACGTCCATAATCCCCCCTGCATATCGGCGAAGGTAGGAGACAGGGTGAGGTTTATGGAGTGCCGGAGATTGAGCAAGACCAAGGCATTCGTGGTCGTACAAAAGCTGGAGGGATAAAAAATGGGTAAGAAAGGTGCGGGTACCTCGATAGGAGTTTCTCCGGTGACTCCTGTTAGAGTCATCCCGGTCAACGCACGGCTCACTTGTGCCGACAACACGGGAGCTAGGGAGATCCAGATCGTGAGCGTGATGGGCTACAGGGGCAGACGGGCCCGCATGGCTCGGGCTGGCGTTGGAGATCGGATAGTTGCTTCCGTGAAAAAAGGAACACCAGAACTTCGGTCACAGCTGGTTCAGGCCGTCATCATAAGGCAGACAAAGGAGTACCGTCGCATGGATGGAATGCGCATAAAATTTGAGGATAACGCGGCCGTCCTGATCACCCCTGATGCCGCCCCTCGGGGCTCCGAGATAAAAGGCCCCATGGCCAGAGAGGCCGCGGAAAGGTGGCCAAGAGTTGCCGGAATAGCTTCGGTTGTGGTGTAAGGCATGGCGACCAAACAGCCCCGGAAACAGCGTTTGCGCAGGTTTTCTGCCCCACTTCATTCCCGCCACAAGCATCTTTCAGCTCCACTTAGCCGGGAACTCAGGGAAAAATACAAAACACGTTCGCTTCCGGTCAGGAAAGGTGATCGCGTCCGCGTGCTCACCGGGGACTTTAAAAAACTTGAAGGCGACATCGTGGAGGTCGACATGAAACGGGGCTTTATCCAGGTAGAAGGAGGGGCCGTGACAAAAGCGGACGGCACGCAGGTTCCGAGGATGATCCACCCCTCAAATGTTTTATTGTTGAGGCTGGCTGAAGACAAGGAACGTGCGCGTGTCCTGGAAAGGAGGTCTGGAAGTGGCTAGCAAAGGTGGAAGCAGACATCTGAAGCGATATGCCGTATCTGGAAAACTTAGGTTGCCCAGAAAATCGTACGCGTGGTTCACCAAACCGACACCCGGTCCACACTCAAACGAAAGCTCAATTCCGATCCGCGTCGCTCTTCGTGATTATCTCTCGGTGGGACATACCGCCAGGGAAGTTGACCACATCATCGTGGGGGGGAACGTGCTTGTGGATGGAGAGGTCAGGCGGGAGCCGAAATTTCCAATCGGTCTCATGGATGTGGTACAACTTCCGGCTCTTAATAGCAGTTATCGCGTGCTCTTGGACAAGAGGGGACGTTTGATTCTGGTCAAGATACCTCAGGAGGAGGCATCGACAAAACTGTGTAGGGTAATACGGAAACAGACCATCAGAGGAAAAAAGGTCCATCTCACATTTCATGATGGGAAGACCGCATCCGGAGATCTAAATAGCTTCAAACCCGGAGACGTCGCGAAATTGGAGCTACCGGGGGTGAAGATATCAGAACGTCTTCCTTTCGAGGTGGGCGCTGTTGCGTTGGTGACCGGGGGCAGCAATGTCGGCAGGATCGGAAGAATTTCCGAGATCAGGCTCGTAGCCGGGACCCAGCCGAATCTCGTCCTACTGAAAAGCGATAGAGAGGAGTTTCAGGCACCGGAACATTACGTGTTCGTCGTAGGCAAGGAGAAACCCTCCATCTCCCTTCCGGGTGAGAGTACATGAATCCCATGCGCGAAATCAGAGTTGAGAAGGTGGTCCTCAATATCGGAACCGGTGAGGGAGGAGATAAACTTGCCAAGGCCGAGAAGATCCTTCGGAGCATCACAGGACAAAAGCCAGCTAGGACCTTTGCAAAAAAATCTGTGAGGGAATGGGGAGTAAAACGTGGAGCTCCTCTGGGATGCGTGGTAACCCTCCGTGGTGAGCGCGCGATCGAAACCCTGAAAAAGCTGTTTGATGCCGTGGAGCGGCGCCTGAAGAAGAGTTCGTTCGATGAGAGGGGAAATTTTGCCTTCGGTATCAGGGAGCATATCGATATCCCCGGAGTTTCCTACGATCCCGAGCTCGGCGTGTTTGGGATGGATGTGTGCGTTTCACTGATGAGGCCCGGATACAGAATAAGACGCAGACGAAGACTGACCCGGCCCATCCCCGCGTCGCACCTCGTCACCAGAGAGGAAGCGATAAATTTCATAAGTGAGAAGTTTGGAGTTCAGGTGGTCTGATGTCAAAGGCAAAATTTGGGAAAGGTGCGCATAAATGCATGCACTGTGGCAGATATAAGTTCGTCTACCAGCAACATGGGCTGAGGCTGTGCAGGCGGTGTTTCCGGGAGCTAGCTCCAAAGATGGGATTCAAAAAGTACAGTTAGGTGTGAATGATGTTGCTCGATCCGCTCGCCAATGCTCTCTCCAAGATCCAGAATCACGAGAGGGCTAGAAAGCGGGAGGTGGAAGTTGCGCCGGGGTCCAAGTTGATCAGAGAGGTCCTTCAGCTCATGCTGGATGGAGGTTTTATTGAAAAATTCGAGTTCATAGACGACAAAAAGGCGGGCAGGTTCAGGGTGGTCCTCAAGGGAAGGATAAACAGGTGCGGGGTGATAAAACCCCGGTATTCCGTCAAACGCGATGAGTACGAGCGGTGGGAAAAGCGCTATCTTCCTGCGGCTGGTTTTGGCGTGCTCGTGGTCTCGACCCCTCGCGGTGTTATGACACATAAAAAAGCCACGGAAATGGGTTTGGGCGGCCGCCTCTTGGCCTACATCTATTAGACCTATTAGACCGGACTTTTTCACCACACTTTTTATTAAAGAAAGTTGAAAATAGACGGAGCGTATATGGAGTGCGTTGACGATGAAGCCTGTGATCAAGGAGGAGCTTGAAGTGCCTGAAGGCGTGGAGCTGAAAGTGTCTGGTAGGACGGTCGAGGTCAGTGGACCGAAGGGTAAGCTTACTCGAACCTTCGATTTTCAGAGGGTGAGCATTGAGGCCGGAGGAAAAAAGGTCCTCATAAGTTCGGACTCCGCGCGCCGGAGGACCAAGGCTGCCGTCATGACGGTCAGATCGCACTTGCGAAACATGTTCAAAGGAGTTACCGAGGGATTTACGTACAAGTTGAAAGTCGTATACTCTCATTTCCCGATAACCGTGAAGGTCGATGGAGAACGAAAACGTGTTCTGATACAGAATTTTATCGGAGAGCGTGCGCCCCGTGTGGCGAGGATCGTTGGAGATGTCAAGGTGGAGGTTCGAGGGGATGAGATCATCGTGAATGGGATAAACAAGGATGATGTGGGACAAACAGCCTTCAACATCGAACAGGCTACTCAGGTAAAGTACCGGGATCTGAGGGTTTTTCAGGATGGTTGCTACATCACGGAAAGAGGGTGAAGTGGTATGGGAAAAAGACATCCAACGTTCAGACGGCAGGAGTGGTTCAGGTTCAAGAGGCTCGGAGAAAAGTGGCGCAGGCCGCGTGGACGGGACAGCAAGATGCGTCTGGGTCTCTCGGGGAAGCCAGCCACGGTCTCGATTGGATACGGTTCCCCCCGGGCTGAGAGGGGGATCCATCCCTCAGGTCTTTCGGAAGTGTTGGTCGAAAACCTGCGGGATCTAGAAGGTATCGATCCTGACAGGCAGGTGGTCAGGATATCCTCAAAAGTGGGCGACAAAAAGCGAGAGCAGATTCTCGCTAAAGCGAGGGAGAAAAACATCAGGGTACTCAATCCAAGGGTGAAAAAACGTGAAATTGAGCGAAAAGAAAAAGCTGGCAGCTAGAATTCTCAAGGTCGGCGTAAACAGGGTTTGGATCGATCCCGCCCGCACCGGGGACATCTCGGCAGCGATAACGCGCGAGGATATAAGGCGCTTGGTTAAATCCGGAGTCATCCGTGCAAAACCGGCTCGGGGAACCAGCCGGGGAAGGGCGAGAAGACTGGCGCTCAAGCGAAAGAAGGGCAGACGTGGTGGTCCTGGGAGCAGGAAAGGAGCCAAACACGCGAGATTTCGGGAAAAATCCAAATGGATCCAGACTGTTCGTCCTCTGCGTTCGAGACTGCGCGAGCTGAAGAGAGAAGGGGTGCTCGAACCCACGGAATATCGACGTTTGTATCGCATGGTCAGAGGAGGGGTTTTCAAGAGTAAGGCTCATCTTGAGACCCACCTCAAGGAAAAAGGCATATTGAAGGGATAGATGTGAAAGTAGGGCCTCGCTACAGAGTAGAGTTCAGGAGAAAGCGGGAGGGCAGGACCGACTACCGGCGGAGGCTGAACCTGCTGAGGTCGAGAAAACCGCGTTTGGTGGCGCGGGTCTCGCTCAAACATGTACATGTGCAGGTCGTCCAAGCCACCCCTTCCGGGGATGTTGTTCTTGCTTCAGCGCACTCAAAGCAGCTTGGAAAATTCGGATGGAAGACCCCCACCTCAAATGTTCCGGCGAGTTATCTAGTAGGTTTGCTCTGCGGATATCGGGCCATAAAGGCAGGCGTGAAAGAGACCGTGTTCGATGTGGGAATGCACGATGTGGTCCCCCAATCCAAGGTATTTGCGGTCCTCAAGGGGGCTCTCGATGCTGGTTTGAGTGTTCCCCATGGGGAGAAAATTTTGCCTCAGGAGGAGCGAATTGTTGGAGAACATATTTCCAAATATGCTGAGAAGTTAAAAAAAGATGACCCGGAGGGATACCGGGCCCGTTTTTCGAGATATCTTGCAGAAGGGGTTCCACCAGAACAACTCCCCGCGCATTTTAATGAAGTTAGACGAGCAATAATAACACAATTTGGTGGGTGATGGATGTCGAGCCCTCAAAAGGAGTTCAATATTGAGTTGTGGAAGCCGAGAACCAGCTTGGGTCGAAAGGTCAAAGAGGGACGGATAACCAGCATATCCCAGATTCTTCGGGAAGGCAATCCCATAAAGGAGGTTGAGATCGTCGATGCGCTGGTACCAAATCTCGAGGAGAAGGTCTTGGGGGTAAGCTTGGTCCAGCGAATGCACAAATCGGGGCGACGGGTCAAGTACAAAGTCGTGGTCGTCGTCGGAAATCGGGACGGAGTTGTCGGCGTGGGGCAGGGGAGCACCAGGGAAATAAGCTCCTCGATAAGGAAGGCCGTGAACAATGCAAAATTGAATTTGATTGAGGTGACTAGGGGATGCGGAAGCTGGGAGTGCAGGTGTGGCCGTCCCCACTCGGTCCCGTTCAAGGTGACCGGAAAACGTGGCAGCACAAGGGTCACCATAATCCCCGCGCCCCGTGGTCTCGGTGTCGCCGCCGCGGAGGTTCCGAAAACGATCCTTCGCATGGCCGGGATCAAGGACGCCTGGACACATTCGAAGGGACAGACCAAAACGACTTTGAACTTTGCCTTCGCCACGCTGGAGGCGCTTAGGCAGACCACCTTAGTGAGCCCTCCGGAACGACTTAGGGAGCACGTTCATACCGAAAAAGATTGGTGAGATTAAATGGGTAAGCTAGCGGTTGTTCGGATCCGAAGCGGTATCAACGCGCGCGGGGACGTGAAAAAAACGTTGAATCTCCTTCGCCTGACGCGCGTGAATCACTGCGTCGTAGTCGATGATGATCCTTCCACGCTTGGGATGATCAAGAAGGCCAAGGACTACATAACATGGGGAGAGGTTGATCCGAAGACCCTCGAGTACTTGCTCAGAAAGCGTGGGCGGCTTTCTGGGAACAGACCTCTGACGGATGACTTCATTAGATCCAAAACGGAGTTTTCCGGAATCGATGGGCTGGCAGCAGCACTGTGTGCAGGAGAGATCAGATTCGAGGATGTGCCTGGCCTCAAAAAGGTCTTCAGGCTTCATCCCCCGCGGAAAGGGTACAAGTCTACAAAGCGACCGGTCGGGGACCTTGGAGACCTTGGATACCGTGGCAGGCGGATAAATGAGTTGATAATGAGAATGGCATAGGTGAAAAGCATGGTAGTTCGAAGACGGAGAAAGGTTAGGACCCAGCGGGGCACACGCACGCACGGAAGAGGATGCGCCAAGCGTGGGCGTGGCAGCGGCGAGAGAGCCGGTACTGGGTTGAGCGGCGGTCACAAACAAAAGTGGTCGTATATTCTAAAACACATGCCCGACCACTTCGGAAAACACGGCTTTAAACGTCCCTCCGCAGTTCGGGAGGAGGTTGGAACGGTTAACGTTGGAGAACTCGACGAACGTTTAGATGAACTTCTGCAGTCGGGGATCGCGAGGCGAGAAGGAGAAAAATTCGTGGTCGATGCTGGCCAGTTGGGATTCCAGAAAGTGTTGGGTGGTGGCAGGGTCACGCGTCCTCTTGAGGTGATAGCTAAGGAATTTTCCGAATCCGCCAGAAGAAAGCTCGACGAAGCCGGTGGCAGGGCAGTCTCCGGGTGAAAGCGATGGAGTCAGCAGGTGTGCTAAGGTCGAAGCTCTACGCGCTTGAACCCCTCGTCACCAGACTGCCCGAGGTGTCTGTCCCCAAACGTCACGTGACCTTTAAAGAAAAATTCATGTGGACGGGGATAGTCCTCGTCCTCTTCTTCATCATGACCCAGATTTCACTTTACGGCATTCCTCCCGGGCAAGAGGTCTCAGATTTTTTTGGCCAGTTGAGGTTTGTCCTCGCTAGTCACGCTGGAACCCTGATGGAACTTGGAATCGGGCCCATTGTGACCGCCGGCATCATCATGCAGCTATTGGTGGGAAGTAAGATAATAGGACTTAACCTCACCGACCACAGAGACCGGGCATTGTTTACAGGTGTCCAGAAGCTCCTGGCGGTCGGGATGGGTATCTTTGAGGGCGCTATGTTCGTGTTGAGCGGAAGATATGGGGTCGGGCTTGGGGACCCGGCCGGAATCTTCATACTCATTCAGCTCGCTCTTGGGGTGATTATCGTGATTTACCTAGATGAGCTTGTCTCGAAATACGGATTCGGAAGCGGCGTGAGTCTCTTCATAGCCGGAGGCGTGGCGATGACCGTATTCTGGCAGGCGCTGAACCCCATGACCGGGGCCATCCCCAATTTTGTGGGATCCATGCTGGCAGGGGAGAGCATCGGAGACGTGTTTTTCAGACCCGGCCTCCCCAACATGATGGGAGTGGTGGCGACTGTGGTGGTGTTCCTGGTAGTGGTCTACGCGGAGAGCATGAGGATAGAGATACCGCTCGCGTATGGCAGGTTCGGCGGGATAAGGGGAAGATACCCCATCAGGTTCCTGTACACCTCGAACATCCCGGTTATCCTCGCCATGACCGTCTTCGCCAACTTCAGGATGCTGGCCGCCGTGCTGAACGTACCATGGTTATCCTACTACACTACGCCACCAAATGGACTCAGCTCTGTGACGGCGGATCCCCTCCAAGCTGGCGTGTACACGGTGATCCTAGTTTTGGCAAGCATAGGTTTTTCGCTGCTCTGGGTGAATCTAACAGGTATGGGACCGAGGGATGTGGCCCAGCAGCTTGATCGATCCGGAATGCTTATTCCCGGTTTCCGGCGCGACATAAGGGTGATGGAGTGGATTTTACGGAGATATATCCTCGCCACCGCCCTGATGGGTGGGATGTTCGTTGGGCTGATATCAGCGGGTGCCGATATTATGGGTGCTCTGGGCAGCGGAACCGGGATCCTGCTTACGGTTGGTATTATTTACCGCCTCTACGAGGAGATAGCGAGGGAACGCGTGGCTGAGATGTTTCCCGCTGTGAGGAGGTTTTTGGGTGAGTAAAAGGGTTGTCGTGACGGGTGTTCCCGGCTCCGGAAAGACGACAGTTCTGGAGAGAGCACTTGCACAGCTCGCTGCCAAGGGGATAAATTACGCAGTCTTGAATTACGGCGACGCGATGCTGGAGCTCATGAAGAAGGAGGGTATACGGGATCGTGATGACATGCGAAAGGTTCCGACCGAGAGATATCGAGAAATCCAACGGGAGGCGGCCAAGCGTATAGCCCAGGCATCGAAACGGGGTCCGGTCATCGTGGATACCCACTGTCTCATCAAAAAGCCTGAGGGGTATTATCCCGGCCTGCCGCGGTGGGTGCTGGAAGAGCTCAATCCCGAGTCCATTATCATAATAGAAGCGAGCCCGGAGGAAGTCGCTGGACGTCGTGATCGGGACTTGAGTAGGAGGAGGGATAAGGAGGTTGTTCAGATGATAGAGGAGCACCAAGCGATGAACCGCGCGACCGCCGCTGCTTATGCCGCATTTTCGGGTGCTACGGTGAGGATAATCAAAAATAGGGATAAAAAATTAAACGAGGCGGTGAATGAGATGGTCGAGGCGTTGAGGTGAGCTTGTGAAAAAGGGGATAGCGGTCCTAATAGCGGCGATATTGGTGCTCGCTGTTCACGGCGACGTTCAGGCTCAGGAGGAAAATCACCAAGCTGATCTGTTCACCTTGGTGAACAAACTGGACACGTCCATCACCTCGCTGAGGCGGGGAGACACGGATGGCGCTTCCGCGCTCATCTCTGAGGCATCGGATATATATCAGGCAGATTTCAGCCCGAGGATTGAAAATATCGACAACTCACTCGACTCGCGGATCGAGGAGGCTTTCGCCTCTCTTAAACAGGAACCCACGGAAAACGGAATTTTTGCGCTTAAAAACGATGTTCTTCAGGCCGCAGGTTTGATCGGTGTTTTTCTATCCCCGATCTACTCATATTCCATGTTCATCATTCTGGTCATCGCATTGGTGGCATCCCTACTCGTCACCCTTCTCAACAAGTGGCTGGTCAACTGGAGCTTTGTAAAGGAAAGCAGGGCCAAGATGTCCGAGTTTCAGAAGGAGCTCCGTGAGGCCAGAAGCAAGCGGGATATGAAGCAGCTTCACAGGATCCAGCAACGGCAGGGCGAGATCCTCAAGCTTCAGAGTGAAATGTTCAAACAGACGCTCAAGCCGACCATCATATACCTCATCCCCCTCATGCTCCTCTGGATGATCCTGCTCGGCGTGTACGCTGGGTGGGTGGTTGCTTGGCTGCCGTTCACCATAGACCTTCCGATCTTCGGACGGTTGGTGGCGTTTGGAGTGGGTTGGTGGTACTTCATCTCATACATGGGGTTCTCCCAGATATTCAGGAAAATTTTAATCGGGGATTGAGATGCCCGAGCGAAGATACAGGACAAAAGGATATAAGCGTCGATCAGTCCGGAGCACCGGAGGACGAGTTGTCTGGCATTACAAGAATGCCCGTCCGGGACCGGCCAGATGTGCTTCATGCGGCCGAGTTTTGGGTGGTGTCCCACGCTTGAGAGGGAGCGCTATGCGGTCCCTTCCTCGGAGTTCAAGAATGCCGAACCGTCCGTTTGGCGGGTATCTGTGCCCGGCGTGCGCACGCAGGTCCATCAAAGAAACGGTCAGAACGTGAATTCCATGGTGGTCGTGGCGATAAGCGGTTCGTCCGGGACCGGCAAGACGACCGTGGCCAGGTATCTTGTAAAGGAGTTTGGGCTCAAATACGTGTGTGCTGGAACCATTTTCAGAAAACTTGCGGAGGAAAAAGGAATGACGCTCGAGGAGTTCTCCAGATACGTGGAGCGGCATCCGGAGATCGACAGGATGATCGACCGACGCACCGTGGAGGCCGCTAGGGAAAAGAACGTGCTCATCGACGCCCGTCTGGCGGGCTGGATGGCGAAAAAAGCGGATGTGAAAATTTTGCTTACGGCGCCTCTCGAGGTGAGGGTCAGACGAATATCTCAGCGAGAGGGACGCAGGCATGATGAGGTGCTGAGGGAAACCGTAGTACGGGAGCGGAGCGAACGGAGACGTTTCAAAAAAATTTACGGTATCGATGTGGGCGATCATTCGTCTTTTGATCTTATCCTCAATACCGCACGTCTCTCAGTTCGCGAGACCGTGGGGATATCTAAATCCGCGATCGACCTCATTCGCAGGCGGAAGGCCGAACAACGAAATGGCGTTAGGAAATATTCATGAAAAATTTTTCCACGAGAGCCGTCTTACCCATTTTGGCGGTCCTGCTCATCTCAAGTGCTCTGCTAATTCTTGGATGGAAGGAAGAGCCTCCGCTTGAAATCACTGCTACAGAGAGCCATCATGCGATCCGGAATACCGGAGAAATGATAACAGGCACGGTTTTGGGCATGTTGAACGAGGATGAACTTGAACTTACAGACGGGGACATCGAGCTCCTCAATTCTGCGGTGGACCTGCTCACACGTTCCAAGGCCGCATTCTATGCCGGGAATTACCCCACAGCCAAGGAGTTGGCTGATAACTCAAGACAGTTGATGGAACAGTTGAAACAATCGTTGAAGATATCGGAGACGAGTATGGATGACCTTTACGTAGCTCCCCCCAACGGCGGAATTACAAAGTACAAGGGCGTGTGGACCCATTCCATCGAGGCAATGCGGGATATGTTGATGAACGTGGAGAACCTGAAGCGGATGGGTGTGAATTTTATCACCGTGACCCTGGATGTCGAGATGGATGAGAATGGGAACATGCATGTCGTTGGAGGTAACGATGCTCTGTTTTACATAATGGCATACCATCGGTGTGGGTTCAGGGTTCTTCTCATGCTGGATCCGTGCCATCCGACGTTTGTGAATGGGTTTGAGTGGGAGCTGGGAGACAACAGCGCCTTGGTGAGAAGGGGCCCTGAGATCTTGGAAAATCTCACACCGCTGGTGATGGAATGGGCCGAGATCGCGGAGAAGTATGGAGTAGAGATGTACTCTCCCGTGAACGAGACACAGACCTTCGTCCGTAGCTCGGAAGAGGCGTCGCAGTGGGCACAGAAGATATTGCCGGGGCTCCGGGAGAGGTATGGGGGGAAGCTGGTTCTCAGGAGCCATGGCGGAGCTGAGTTCAATTCATTTGAGCCGAATGCCAGTGGGTATGACCTAGTCGCCCTGAGCGGATGTTCTACTTGGCAGCCACTCGAATCTTGGCGGGCGCATCTGAGGGAACAGTTGGACAACTTGGTCTCCATGGTTGAAAGGGATGGATGCGATAACGGAATCCTCCTTGATTTCGGCTCCACATATCTTGGCGGATCTTGGTGCGAGCCATCAGCGGTACAGCCACTGACCGAGGAGGTTCAAGCTCAGGCGTTGCAGATGCTGTTCGAGGATGGGTGGGAGAGGACCAAAGGCTTTTTCCTGCCGGTGGGGCAGGGATGGAGCTTCATTGGGCACCCGGCGGAAAATGTGGTTGGGGAGTGGTACGGGGAAAGCGGAACGCTCCCTATAAAACCCGTGGACAAGATATGGAACAACCCGCATCTCCTCAAACTTGTTGAAAAGGTCCTCTCTCCGGAAAAGAGACCGTTTTACCACTGGACGTACTCAAATGGGGTGCATGTGGATAACCAAAACCCCGGACCGAACGGTTGTACGAGTGCGGAAGAATGCGACGAATATGCGCTGGCCCACGAGAAGGAGTGCGATGAATGGTTGATGGAAAGGGGTATCGAGGGTTATGGGAGCAACTTTTTTGTAGAGTGTTACACAGAATGAAGGACAAGACTTGGTGAGGTGTGGAAATGGTCGTGGATGTTGGACGGGTGTGCGTGAAGACAGTGGGGCATGAGGCAGGCAAACGATGCGTGGTTGTCGAGGTTTTGGACGGCACCTTCGTGGTGGTGACCGGTCCGAAGGTAAAGCGAAGGCGCTGCAACATTGCCCACCTCGAGCCTACTGACAAAAAACTGGAGATCAGGGAGGGGGCCTCGGACGAAGAGGTAAAGCGGGCTCTCGAGGCTTTGGGTTAAGCTGGTGTCTGGATTGGGCAAACTACCTTCGGATGTAAAACGGGAAGTCCTCGTCCGGGCGCACGATGTGACGGATCCAGAGCACGGATATAAACCCTCAGAACGCCCCGTTCGAGAACATCTCCGACTGGGCATTGTCAATCTCGACAAGCCTCCCGGCCCCACCTCCCACGAAATAGTGGCCTGGATAAAACAAGTGCTCGGCCTGCGTAGAGCAGGCCACGGAGGCACGCTTGATCCCAAGGTGAGCGGAGTGCTTCCCATCGCACTCGAGGACGCGACGAAAATAGTTCAGGTTCTTCTGCCGGCGGGAAAGGAGTACGTATGCGTGATGCACCTCCATGGCGATGTTTCCAATTCTCGTCTGGAGAAAGTCCTCAAAGAGTTTGAGGGTGAGATATTTCAGCGTCCGCCCCTCCGCGCGGCCGTCAAACGGCAACTGCGCACGCGGCATGTTTATTACATCGAACTTCTCGAGCGGGAAGGTCGCGATGTGCTCATGCGAGTCGGGTGCGAGGCGGGAACCTACCTCAGGAAAATATGTTTTGACATCGGGGAAGCGCTGGGATGCGGTGCCCACATGCGTGAGCTCCGGAGGACCAGGACAGGTCCATTTCGAGAGGAATCGGCGGTGAGATTTCACGATCTGGCTGACGCTTACGCATTTTGGCGTGAGGAGGGCGATGAGAAAAGGTTGCGTGAGGTGGTGCTGCCCGTGGAGGCCGCCGTGGAGCACCTGCCGAAACTCATCGTCAGGGATGGGGCCGTGGATGCCCTCTGCCACGGAGCTAGGTTAGCGGCCCCCGGAGTGCTTGTGCTTGACACGGGGATCTCAGTTGGAGACCTCATCGCAATTTTTACCCTGAAGGGAGAGCTGGTCGGGTTGGCAAGGGCGACGATGGACTCAAGACAGATCTACGAGGCAGAGCACGGAATCGTCGCCAAACCTGAGCGGGTGGTGATGTCCCCCGGGGTCTACCCGAGAAAGTGGAAATAGTTTTCAAGATCTAAGTGGATATAGGGGCTGTGACTCAGTTAATTCGGTGCCGGGGTGCCTGAATCTGGTTAAAGGGCACGCCTGGAGTCGCTGACCGAAAGCGTGTGGCCCTCTGGGCCTTCAGGGTTCAAATCCCTGCCCCGGCGCCACAGGACCACCGATGAAAAACTATTAAACGTCAGGCAGGAAGCAACTTCTGTGGTCACATGCAACAAAAAGGTGTTACCACAGTTGCAGTTGGGATTGTTGTGGTCGCGATTATCCTTGGGGTGGTGGTTGCTTGGTCCTTGATGGAGAGACCCACAGAAGAAGGGGGGGAGGTGAGTGAGATAGATTTCGGGGGTGTCACTTCGGCCATCGCGGTCGGACATGATAAGATAGATATCGAATGGACGCCGCTCACACCTGCAGAAAACTACTTTTATCGGGTTTACATCTCCACGACCTCCGGCGCCCAGAATTTCGATACTCCCGCGTTTTCAACCGCATTCGGGGCCTCATCCTGTCGGCTTACCGGTCTGGAGGCGGGAACTACCTATTACATCGTGGTTAGGGCTTTTCTCGCTTCCGGAGATTCGGTGGATACGAACACCGTCGAGGCACACACGACCACAGAAACAAATGAGGGGTGGGAGGTGGAGCATGTGGATGACTCCGTGGACGATGTGGGTCTTTACACCTGCCTGAAAGTGGACAGCAGTGATAACTGGAACATTTTTTACACGAACGCCACCGACAACCAGATCTGGATGGTCGGACCAGAGGCCGCTCCTCCGTATTTCATGCCTAGACCATTCTCCAAGTCAGGCTTGACCTATCGGCCGTTTGTCGACATTGCAGATGATGATCACTTTGAGCTCGTCTATTACAGCATCTCGGACAATGCTCTCTATTTCGCCGAGCAGACGATCAAGGACATCGGGGTGAGCGGGACCTACTGCGACACCCAGATCACGAGCGGCGAGGCGGGCCGTCACGCCTCCATGAAAATAGACTCCTCCGGGAACCGGCTGGTGGCCTTCTACGATTCCGAGAGCGGCGATCTGAAATACGTGGAGATCTCCAGCGACGGGACGGTAGGAACCGTGAGCACCGTGGACTCGGACGGGAATGTCGGGCAGTACTGCTCGCTCGCGATCGACCCCTCTACGGACCTTCCGCGGGTGAGCTATTACGACGCCACCAATCAGGACCTAAAATATGCCGTGAAAATGGCTGACGGTAGCTGGACGGTCCAAACTATAGACTCCAACGGCGATGTGGGACGTTATTCATCTTTGGCAATCGATTCATCCGGCGCGGCCTACGTGGCATATCACGATGCATCCGCCAAAAGCTTGAAACTAGCCACAAAAGATGGCGCCGCTTGGACGATAGAGAATATCGACAATGAGGGCAACGTCGGGGAGTATTGCTCACTGGCTCTGGATCCTCAGGGAAACCTTGGGATAAGCTATTACGATGCCACCAACGGAGATTTGAAATATGCCAAGGGGAAGTCCGGGCTTTGGAGTATTCAAACCGTGGTGGCAAACGATGACGTCGGCAGATATTCTTCACTGGGCTTTACCTCAAATGAGAGAGCAGTTATCAGTTATTACGATGCTTCTAGGGGGGACCTGTGGGTCGCAAGGGAAATTTAGGAGTCCAGAGGTCGGTCGAGCTACATCATAAGGTCTGGGGAGTCGGTTATCTGACCATCGCAATCGCCTTAAATCAGCCGAACCAATGTAGAAAAGGCTCGGGATCAGGATGAGTGAAGAATTCAAGCATATAGTGAGAATAGCAGGGAAGGACCTATCGGGCGAGAAGAGGGTTCAGCTAGCGCTCTCTGACCTGAAGGGTGTAAATGTAAATTATGCTAGGGCTGTGGCATATGCTGCAAACGTTGACCCGTTCACGAAGCTGGGAGAGCTCACAGAAGAGCAGATTCAGCTGGTCGAGAAAATTTTGAAAAATCCCGCTGAGCATGGGATCCCTACCTGGATGCTCAACCGCAGGAAAGATTTTGAGACGGGGAGAGATCTTCACCTAGTCGGAACGGATGTGGATATCGCCGTGCGTTCTGACATCGGCAGGGAACGACGAATCCGGAGTCGCAGGGGGATCAGGCACGAGCTTGGACTGCCGGTGCGCGGACAGCGTACCCGTACTACCGGAAGAAAGGGCCTCGTGGTTGGTGTGAAGCGCAAGGAGGTCCGGATTCGAGAGGAGGCAGCCAAGGCATCCAAGGAAAAAAAGGGGAAGAATGAATGAAACGTCAACGTAAAAAGTTTCTCCGACCTTCCCATCCGTGGGAAAAAGAACGGATGGATGCCGAAGACAGGATGCTACGCCAGTTTGGACTTTCGCGAAAAAAGGAGATCTGGCGGACGCAGACCCTCCTCAGAAATTTTAGACGACAAGCGAGAAAGTTGCTCGCCGCCTCTGGACCACAGGCCGAGCGCGAGACCAAGCAGCTTCTTGAGCGGCTCCGGAAGCTTGGGCTCGTCGGCACAGAGGCAACTTTGGACGATGTTCTCGGGCTGACCGTTGAGAAACTTCTCGAGAGGCGCCTGCAGACGTTGGTGTGGCGAAAAGGTCTTGCTAGGACTCCAAGACATGCCCGTCAGCTTGTGGTCCACGGACACGTGACGATAGGTGGCAGAAAGGTGAACGTACCCAGTTATCTGGTCCCGGTAGACGAAGAATCCTCGATCGAGTGCATCGGGGGTACAAGTCCTCCAGAGGTTCCTCCCGCTCAGGAGCCAGGGCGCGTTTTGGAAGGGACAGGGGAGAGTGCGGGAGAAAGCGCTCAGACAGTTGAGAACAGATCGGAGGGAGAGGCATGAGCGACGGAAAGTGGGGTGTGGCGCACATTTATTCCTCGTTCAACAACACCATCATCCACATAACTGATCTCACGGGGGCGGAGACGATAGCTCGATGCTCCGGTGGAATGATAGTGAAGGCAGATCGTGAGGAATCCTCTCCATATGCGGCCATGCAGGCGGCCATGCGTGCCGCAGAGGAGGCCATGGATAAAGGGATTGGCGGTATCCACATAAAAGTTCGAGCTCCGGGCGGAAGTGGGTCCAAAAGTCCAGGTCCTGGAGCGCAGGCAGCGATTCGGGCCTTGGCCCGCGCAGGGTTAAAAATAGGAAGAATTGAAGATGTCACTCCTATTCCACACGATGGAACGAGGAAACCTGGGGGAAGGCGCGGAAGAAGGGTATGAAGTGCTTCCGACTCTCATAGGAGGACTTGTTAAAACACAGATGGAGACGAAGTTAAACGGTCTCAGTGGAGGCTTGCGAAAAAGTTAAAACGATTGGGTTCAATCTTATCTGGCAGAATGGTTTTGGGGATTCGATGCAGCTCGAAATTCGAAAAGTGGACGGGCACGAGATGGAGTTCGTACTCTCAGGTTCCAATCCTGCTTTTGCTAATTCCATCAGACGTGTAGCCATGTGGGAGGTTCCGGTCATGGCGGTGGACGAGGTTGAGTTCAAATCCAATGATTCTGCCATGTACGATGAGATCATAGCGCACCGGCTGGCCCTCGTTCCGCTACGTACTCCCACCAAGGGATACAACCTCCCAGAGGAATGCAGCTGTCGCGTGGGGCGATGTCCTAAATGTTCGGTGGAGCTCACCCTCAAGAAAGAGGGCCCGGCGATGGTCACCACCGGCGATCTAAACTCCTCCGACGATGAAGTGAGACCCGTTAGCGATTCGATCCCAATAGTTAGGTTGGAGAGAGGGCAGAAGCTGGAGTTAACCGCGATTGCACGTTTGGGAATAGGTAAGAATCACGCGAAGTGGCAACCCGGGCTTGTGACATATAAGTACATGCCTAGGATCGAGTTTGATGAAAATTGTAACGCTTGTGGAGAATGCGTTAAGGCCTGTCCCAAAGGCATCCTTGAGGTGGCAGAGGGAAAAATTTTGGTCAGGGACCTCACGCTCTGTAGCCTGTGCAAGGCATGCGTCGAAGCGTGTCCGAACGATGCGGTAAAGGTAAGCGGAGATCCCACCAGTTTCGTCTTCCGCGTCGAATCCTCCGGCGCATTCCCCCCCGATCAGCTCATCCTACAGACGATGAGGGTGCTCGAAAAAAAATTCGAAGAGTTCTCAAAGCTCGCAGGCAGGCTTTGATTTGTACCTTTTCTTGATACTCGGGTTTTTCTTCACAGGAACTGGATGTAGCTCACCCAAAAAGCTGGCGTCACGGTCTTCATCTTACCATGTCGTCGAGTATCAGGTCTTCCCTTCTCGCCCCGATCTTCCTCAGGATGCTTATTGCCCAGTCGATTTTCCCCACGTCCGCAGGGGAGTGGGCGTCCGAACCCACGCTTAGCTTCACCCCCTCCCGGAGGCACAAGGCCAGAAACTCCTCATCCGGCGCGCGGTATTTCACGTTCACCTCTACAGCCATGCCGCGGCGGGCGAGCAGTTTCACAAAGTTCTCTATCTCCTGTCGAGGGAGATATGGAAGTAGGTTCTGATGATAGTGAAATGGATGGCCCAGCACGTCGAACTTTCTGTTGGTCACCGCTTTTTTCATTCTTTCTAGGTACTCCCTCGCTGCTTCCCTGGGATCGACAAGCTCTCCGAGCGTGTGGATGCTAATTATGCGCAGATCCAGCATTTTCTCGAGTTCTGGTTCTAAATCAACTCTGCCCTCTTGGTCCACCACGTTTACTTCCATACCTTTCAGCACGGGTATTGCAGCTTGTTCGCGCGCCATCTCGATGTCTCTTAGCATGTGTTTCACTTTTCCGCGCAGGACTCCCACGTGTAGCTCCGGTCCGTGGTCGGTTATGGCTACAGCCTCCAGCCCGCGGGCCTCCGCTGCCTCCACCATCTCAAGCGGCCCGCTTCTCCCGTCAGAATAGTATGTGTGGGTGTGAAAGTCGAATTTTGGTATCATTCAACCAATTAATGAAACTATCCAAAATTGAAAAAGCTAACTGATGAGCGATCTCCATCCTTCTCCATTTTCCACATAGGGTTCGATTCTTGTCAAAAGTTAATGTTGTTAGAAATTGTTAAGATTTTGGTTAGATTTTGTTAGAAATAGTTAGCTTTATAAGACAAGGACTGTCAAATGTGGTTAGAAATGGTTAAAAATTGTTAGGAAAGGTGAGATTACGGGAGGGGACAAAGCGAGACTTTACACAGTAGGAGAAGCATGTTCTGTGCTTGGTATACACCCGAATACTCTCAGGAGGTGGGACAAACAGGGAAAGATAAAAGTGGTGCGTCATGGAAGGGGCCATAGAAGGATTCCGGAGGAGGAGATCGCTCGGGTACTTCAGAAATCAGAGGTCTTTGAAAAGAAATCGACCCTATCAGGTCCAGAAAATTTGAAGGAGGAGCTCAAATCCTCGTTTTTGAGATACGTTTTTTTGTATAATCGGGATGATTGGGAGCTCGTTAAGCGGGCGGTTCTCATTCGGGACAATTATACGTGTGCGAAATGCGGTGGAAAGGAGCTTTTGGATGTCCATCACAAAGATGGGACTTCCCGTAACGATCCGGATAACCTCATCACCCTATGTAAAAAGTGTCATGGAGAGGTTCATGGTGAGATTTCGGTACAAAAAAAGCATAAAATTGAAACTAAAACTCAAATTAAGCATTTAAATAAAACAAAATTTGAAATAAAGACAAAAACATCCCCGGAAAAGAAAGAAATGCCTCGTACAAGCATTATTGATGGACTTACTCCATCGGGACTTATGGAGCGGACAGCGTTTGGAGGGCTTCTCTCAGGAGCGATTGCGCTGAAAAATTTTACGGTGGAGGAGCTTGCGAATAGGACCAGATGTCCGATACCGGTTGCAAAGAAGTTTTGCGAGCGCATGGAGGCGCGCGGCCACGTGTTGAACAAGGATGGGAAGTACGAAATGGTGGTGAAGGTGATCTAGTGAGCATTTTTGACGATAAGATAGGTCGGGATAAGGTCTTTGAAGACTACCTCATGCGCTGGGGTCTCCAGCACGACCCGTTTCAGTTGGAGATGTCTTCCATAGATCTCTTCGTACCTGTTCAAGAGGAGGATCTGAGGAAGCTGAAGTGGGTTCTCACTGGGGGAAAATTAGGAGCTCTGGTGGGAGGACTCGGCACCGGAAAAACCACGCTATGCGAGTTTTTGGTGGCTTCTTTGAGGGAGGAGAGCCTGCTTGCCCCGGAAAGCTCGAAACTGATCGTACCAGTGTTCGTCCATGGCGCTGCTTACCGGTCCATGGATGATGTGCTACGGGCCATAATGCTTGGTTTAGAGATGGACGCTGGAAAGGACCGCGCAAGCATGTTTGAAGTTCTTCGCAGGTGGCCGTGGGAACATCCAGAGCGCTTAGCACTTGTGGTCGATGACATCCACGAGAGCCGGGTGAATCCTAGGGACATGGGTGAGTTCCTAAGAGTTCTTGTGGACATCCCAGAGATAACCATCCTGATAAACGGAGAGCCCAAACGAATGCGCGAGTTCTTAGAGAAGGTCCCCGCGCTCAGGGATCGCATCCAGGTGCACGTTGAGATAAAGCCAATGAGTCCAGAAAGCTTGAGAAAGATGTTGGATCTACGCCTAAAAAACGCTGGTTGCGAAAACGGAGCCGTATTATTGACCGAAAGCGGATTTAAAGCGATTTACAGGTTCAGCAAGGGGGTACCACGCCGGGCGCTCAAGCTTGCAAGCAATGCTCTCCGGTACGCGGCGAGGGTTGATACACCCATCACGGATAAAGCAGTGAAAAAGGGAAACGGGATCTCCTTTTTTAGACGCTCGTTTGCGAGATGGATTTAATCCTGCGGGGGAAGAGCCCCGACAATTATTTATTGGAGTTTCCAAAATATGGAAACGATATCGTGCCGGATAGAAACTCTCTCCAGCCCGAGGAGTGGTTACGAGAAAACCTGCTCGCT
This sequence comes from Hadarchaeota archaeon (SeqCode), assembly GCA_964564905.1. Classification (GTDB taxonomy): domain Archaea; phylum Hadarchaeota; class Hadarchaeia; order Hadarchaeales; family Hadarchaeaceae; genus B75-G9. The sequence continues at coordinate 60,184 of CAZMCI010000001.1, forward strand.
CACGCACTTCTGGAACGTTCGCACTTGGATGAAAAAACGTTGAAAGCAATGATTTTGCACTCTTGGAGCGAGAATACGAGCTTTGCCGAAATCGCCAAGAGGCTCAAAATGCAGAAACCAGGAGCATGGAAGCGATGGCAGAGAGGCAGGGACGCGATAATGCGATCATTTTACACCATAGAGCTTGCCATCTACGCCGGAGTTTTAGATGTTGAAACAGCTGAACTCCTGATAGACGATCTGTTGGACTATACAAGTCTATCGCGCGGTGAAGGAAATGTTGAAGAAATAAGGGACCGCATAGAACGCCGAATGATACAGCTCGCCAAGCAGGCCTCTAGGAGATAAGGTCAGCTACAGAGATACACGTCTGATTACACCGTTCTTTTCGTCTATTTCAAAGTCTACGAATGCGGTTGGAGCGTGTTTTTTTAGTATCTTCAGCACTTCCATGGCCATTCTCCTGATCTCCCATTGGGCATCCTGCTGTCCCCTTAGCTCGATTATGTGACGCCACTCTCTGAAGTTGGCGGTTACCACCACCTGAGTCTCAACGGCGTTTGGTAGCACGAACCGAGCATCTTCCTTTTTGATCCCCACCTTTTGGAGTTCGGAATACGCCTTTTTAGCTTCGTCCATGAGCTTTGTGAAAATAAGATGGGCTTGGGGGTGGTTTTTTACAGATTCCGGCTCGATGTAGTTGAAATCGCTTTCATCCACGTATCTCTGAGATTGCTGGCTAAACGAACATAACCTATGTCTCACAAATTGATGTGTGAACGCTCTCGATACGCCGGAGATCCTGAACGTCGCATATGCGTGCTCCAAGACAGAAAGATGTCCTCTTTTGATCAGCATTTTGAGGAAAGCTTTTTCAGTGTCCTTCCCCTGTTTGGCAAATGACTGGTAACAAGTACGAGCAGCGGATTCTATCAATTTCTCAGCATTCGGCGTGATGAACAACAACTCAACTTTCATTCTCTCCCTCTCGGAAATATGATAAGTGCCTTTTCTTAATAATCCTCCCTAAGGAGCCCATCCACAGTGTGGATCACTCCAGCTCTCGTGGGGAGCTTCCTGCTTCAGCGACGGGAGATGCTCAGCGACCACGGCTTGAACGCCGAGTAGGGAGCCCGTCTCCATAGGCGCCGCTTCGGGCTCTTCCAGTTCCACCATATTCCCACTAAAGTTATTCCACAAGACCTGATAGTCCCTGTTAGGGAGTTTGTTTCCAAGTTCCCTTCAGGTTCACCCAGCTCAAAAACCGGACCCAACCAAAACCGAAGGCTACGGGTCGCCTCTCCGTCTTCCTCCCTTTCGGAAAGGGACTTCGGTAAAATTAAAAGAGCATAAATAGACATCAACGTGTTTGTATGGGGAAAGTTCTCGCATTCGCCTCGGGAAAGGGTGGTTCGGGAAAAAGCGTGGTCACAGCGAACCTCGGGATAGCATTTGCCAAGTTCGGTAAGAGCACCCTGCTCATGGATGCCGATCTGTCGATGCCGAATCTCGGCATTCTAACAGGCTTGAAAAGCGCTCCTGTGACCCTCTACGAAGTGCTCGACAAAACCAAACCCTTGGATCAAGCTATCTACAAAGTGTACGCTGGAGCGGACATCATGCCCTGTGGGACATCATTGGAAGCCTTTTTGAAAGCCGACATCCGCAGGCTGAAAAACGTGGTGGAGAAAGTGAAGGAAAGGTACGAATATGTTTTAATCGACACGGCCTCCGGACTCAACAAGTACACCCTAGGCGGGTTAAAGGTGGCTGATGAGGTTGTGTGGGTGGTAAACTTGGACGAACCTTCCCTCGCCGACACCCACAGGCTGAAAACAGCTGCAGAACTATTCGGACTAAAAACTAAAGGCATGATAGTAAACCGGGTAACTTCCCTTTCTTGGATAGAGCGAAAAAAGATACCCGCCCCCAAGCGAAACGAGTTGGAGACGAGACTTGGAGCAAAAATTTTGGGTGTAATCCCCGAAAGCAGGGAGGTTTACAAGGCCACATTGCTTCAAAAGCCGGTACTGGAGTACGTCTCAAAGGGGAAAATCATGAAAGCCTTTAGGGAGTGTGCGAGAAATCTGTTGCTGGAAAATATGAACCAATAAAAAGAATCGATGAAGAATCCCTGCCGTCTTGTGCCTAACCTTTATATTTTTCGTGCCACTCTGGGTAAAGTTATTTCCTTTTGTGCTTGGTAGATACCTTTCTTGTCCCTGTAGCTCACCAAACACCCCTCATCGCTCTCTAGAAATATCACCTGCGCTATGCCTTCATTCGCGTAGATCTTCGTGGGGCTGGGTCCCACATTGGCGATCTCTATCGTAACATGCCCCTGCCACTCGGCCTCCAGGGGAGTGATGTTGACAACCACTCCACATCTAGCATAGGTCGACTTGCCGAAACAGAGCGCCATGACCTTTCTCGGTATTCTAAAGTACTCAACCGACCTTCCGAGCACAAAAGAATTTGGTGGGATATCGCATGTCTTTCCCCTGAAATCTCTGAACAGGGTTTTGTCGAAGTGCTTCGGGTCGAGTACGCTTTTTTCCTTGGGTTCGTAGATCTTGAACTCGTCCGCTAGGCGCATGTCGTAACCGTAGCTGGAGAGACCGTAGGAGATATTGCCTTCGCGGACTTGGTGATCGACGAAGGGTTCGATCATGCGGTGTTTGAGGGCCATCTCGCGGATCCATCTGTCTGCTTTTAACATATCTTTCATCCAGTTTGGGCTCCCTACCGCCAGCTGATTCAAGCACGCTCAGGTGAACTCGATTCGTTGTCTGAATTCCTCTTGTTTTCCGGTATTCCAGTTTTTCACAGGTCTGTAGTACCCGACGACGCGGGAATAGATCTCCGTGTCCGTTCCACAAGTCGGGCATTTTGGATACTCACCAGGCATGAAACCGTGGTCCGGACAGACCGTGTATGTGGGACTCACGGTGAAGTATGGCAGTCTCGTGTTGAAGGCAACCTTTCTCACAAGATTCTTGCAGCTCTCTCCATCCTCCAAGCTCTCTCCTATGAACATGTGAACCACAGTGCCTCCGGTGTAGAGAGTCTGTAGCTCCTCTTGGTGTTTTATGACGGATATAAGGTCCATCCCACTGTTCACTGGTAAGGTGGTCGAGTTCGTGTAGTATGGGGCCCGCTCTCCTGCCGTTATTATGTTCGGGTACTTGCGTTTGTCTATCTTGGCCAGCCTGTAACTCACTCCTTCGGCAGGGGTCGCCTCTAGGTTGTATATATTTCCGGTTTCCTCCTGAAATTGCTTGATACGCTCGCGCATGAATTTTAGCGTTCGAACCGCAAACTTTTTTCCTTCTTCGGTGGCTATCCCAGTTCCAAACAGGTTCAGCAGGGCTTCGTTCATTCCCACCAGGCCTATGGTCGAGAAGTGATGTTTCAGGGTGCCCAGATATCGTTTGGTGAATGGTAACAGTCCGTTCTCCATGTTTTTGCTTACCACTTCTCGCTTGACTTCAAGGGATATCTTCGCCAGCTCCATCACGTATTCCAATTTCTCGAAGAACTCGTCCTCGTTCTTGGAGAGGTAGCCCAACCGGGGCATGTTTATGGTCACTACCCCTATGGATCCCGTGGAATCACCCGATCCAAAAAGACCCCCGGTCACGTTTTTCCTCAACTCTCTCAGGTCGAGCTGAAGCCTACAGCACATCGACCTGACATCGCTTGGTTTCAGGTCGCTATTGATAAAATTCTGAAAATAAGGGAGGCCATATTTAGCGGTCATCTCGAACAGTGCAGGCGATATTCCATTGTCCCACTCGAAATCCCTTGTAAGTGAGTAAGTTGGGATTGGAAACGTGAATGGCCGACCGTTCATGTCCCCTTCGCTCATCACCTCAATGAACGCGCGATTTATCATTTCCATCTCCTCCACATAATCCCCGTATGTCTCGTCCTGGAGTTTTCCGCCGACCACCACGTGTTCTCCTGCTAGGTCATCCGGAACGGTGAGGTCCAGGGTCACGTTGGTGAACGGCGTCTGTCCGCCCCAGCGGGAGGCGATGTTCAAGTTGAACACGAACGTCTGTATCGCCTGCTTTACCTTTTTGTAATCCAACCCGTCCTTTCTCACAAAGGGAGCCAGCATGGTGTCAACCCCGTTGAAGGCTTGGGCTCCAGCCCACTCGTTCTGGAGGGATCCTAGGAAGTTCGCCATCTGGAGCAGGGCTGTGTCGAGATGAGCTGGGGGCTTGGAGGCCACCTTGCTCGGGACTCCGTTGAACCCCTCAGCCAGAAGCTGTCGCAAACTCCAGCCGGCACAGTAGCCAACTATTCCGGAACCAAGATCATGGATGTGCATGTCCCCGTTCGTGTGAGCATCCGCGACCTCCATCGGGTAAATTTTATCCAGCGTGTAATTTGCAATCACAGACGTGGCGATGTGATACATCAGGCCGGAGTAGGAGTATCCCATGTTGCTGTTCTCCCTGACCCTCCAGTCACGCCCGCCCGTGTAGTCATCAACCAGCCGTTCGACCTCCAGAAACGTTGATTTTATCTTTCTGAGTTCCTCGTGTTGCTTGCGGTACAGGATATATGCCTTGGCGGTCCTAGCGTGCCCCCGTTCGATCAAAACCTTTTCCACGATGTCTTGGATGTCCTCAACGCTGGGCGTTTGGTTCGCATATTTTTCCTCGAGGATCTTTACGACCTCATTTGACAGCCTTTCCGCGATCCTTCGGTCCCGACCACCAACCTCGCGAGCTGCCGCGAAGATCGCGTTGGTGATGCGTTCCTGATCGAAGTCCACGATCCTGCCGTCACGCTTTTTCACCTTCTTGATTGTCCCGCTCATGGCTCTTCCTCCAAGTTCAGTCCAGTCCACCTGCAGACGAGGTTGACTTCGTCAAAGTACTTGCAGTGAAAGCAGAGGCTTGGGTTTCTCTGGTTTATCGAATTTTTCCGCACACAACCCTTCGTGAAGAAATTGCAGAGTTCCCTCTCGATGAACTCCATGGCTCCACCGAGATCGTTTCCCCTCAACAACCCTCCAATGTTTCTGGCCCTCACGACAGCGGATTCTCCCGGTTTCATTTGATTGCTCCCTCCGTTTGGGGCGCCCTCGCACCTCTAACCTTGCACATCTGGAAATTTGGTGCGATTTCATGCTGGATTTCCCGGATGAACTCCAACGAGTACGGCGTGATTTTAGAATATCGTTCGTCCACGTGGGACCCATAAGGTTTGAACTGCTGAAGGCAGTATTTTTTCGCGCCCTTTATCTCCTCAGCTATGAGTAACAGATCCTCCTTTTTCAACTCCGGGACGACTGTGGTCCTCAGCTCATAGTCCGTTCCGTTAGAATTCTGAAGAAGGCGGATACTTTCTTTTATCCTATCCACAGTCCCGTTCGCTTGTACGCCAACTATTTCTTGGTATCTGTCCTCTCTCAGGGGTGCCTTGACGTCAATGGCCACATAATCGACGAGCCGTCTCCCGAGCAACTCGGTCAACATCTTCGGATTTGTGCCGTTCGTATCGAGCTTGACGCCGATTCCCATCTTTTTCACCTTCTCGAGAAAGGATGGCAGTTCCGGGTGTATCGTCGGCTCTCCGCCGGTTACCACGAGTCCATCGATCCACCGTCGGTTCTCCTCGAGATATCTCAGTATCTCATCCTCCGCAATGGACGGTAGACGCTCTGGGTTCAGAACCAGGTCCCGATTGTAACAGAAACCGCATCTGAAGTTGCACCCGCCGACAAATGCGATCGCTGCGATTTTTCCCGGATAATCGAGAAGGGATACTCTCTGGAAACCCTTAAATTCCAATCATAATCACCCTCGGCCAGGAAATCGTTACTATTTTCGTAACGCAAATATTTAAATGTTACGCGTTATGAAACACATTACGCATGAGAATCCTCCGAAAAAGCAAAAGCGTCGAGATCCTCCTTCAGCTTCTGAACGGTCCAAGCTATGTCAGAGAACTTGTCTCCAAGGTTGGGGGTAGCGCTCAGACCGTGGAAATGCGGATTCAGGAGTTGATGAAGGAGGGACTCGTGACCGAGGAAGTATGGGAAGCTTGGCCGTTCCGAAAGATGCTGAAGCTTACTGATCGAGGGAAGAACGTGGCTGGGCTCTTGAAGGTCGAGGAAAGTCTGTTTTCGGTAGCCAAAAGGATAGGAAGCGAGGAGGCTCTGAACAGGGGAAGATGGCTGCTGGCGGTACTTCACGCGATGGGGGGAACGGTCAAAGGCGCCACGAGGCTCCAAAAACTTCTCTTTCTGTTGAAAAGGGAATATGGAGTGGAAACTCCGTACAATTTCACCCCCTACATGTTTGGGCCTCACTCCCCAGATGTTCTGGAGGATGCGATAGAGCTGGAGACAGCGGGATACCTCAGCATCGATGAGGAGGTTTTTGATACCACCTTGGCCGGAGATTGTATCATCGAAAGGAGGTACCAGCTTACCCCTGCGGGAGCCAAAGTTGCCGAGCGGATCTGTGAAGAGCTTCAGGAGGAGCAAAGACGGGCTCTTTTTGCGCTGAAAAGGTTTAACGAGATGAGGTTGACCGATCTCCTGAAGTACGTGTACACGAGATACCCTAAGGAAAGCCGTGGACTCTAGCGGATCTCGAACAGGTTCAGGATTCTGGCACTTCTCCGCTTCAATAACTCCGCCGGGAGATCCCATACGGCCTTCGCACGTTTGATTATCGCCCTATCACTGGTTGCCACCACATCGAACTCCCGCAGCATGAAATCCACTCCACCCGTGGCCAGGGCGTTCCCATTCAGACAAAGTTCTTTCATCTTTCTTCTTACCATCCCAGAAATTTCGCCGCTTTTGCTGACCTGTTTATCAAAGAGAACCACCACCTCTCTCGGTTTCGCGGTCTTCACGATCTTCAAAACCTCTGAGATAGCGCGTTCGGTTGTCCGCGAGGGTCTGTACTTGCCGAAAATCGCGCGCAGATCCCTCACGAATCCATCGTCGCATCGCACAACCTGTTTGCTCATCAGGATGCTTTCTGAAGTTATCAGCACATTATATCCATCAATACCCAACTGTTTGCCTCGCACCTTGCTTACTCCAATGGATTTCTGACGATGCTCGGTTGCTTCTTGTTTCGAAAAAACGCAACGTGCAAGCAGATGGCGTTCGGGGAGCGGTAAGCGGTAGTGGTTGGAGACGAAGTTTACAGCCGAGTCGCGGGGGTACCCATGGTTAAGCAAATAACGCAAGTTTTGGACAGCTGCTTCTAGTGATCTGGAAAGCACGTTTATTCTTGGACGGAGGGTTATAAACTACTTCTTATTTAGATGGCATCAAAAAATAAACAATAGGGATAATCAGCATTCCAGCGGAAAGCCATCTCTCAGACGATGTTTTACTCCGGGCAACTCCCCATCTTTTGCTTCACTCCATAACGTTTATTCGAATCTTCCCGCGTCCTTCGGTGATTTCCACCTTGTGAGGAGACGCATCAAATAGCCCTTCAAAGAAAGTTCTCACAAACCGTTTAGCTTCCCGCACGTTCAATATTAGAGTAAACGCTCGACTGGAGTCCACGCTTAACCGATACCAGTTTGCCTTCTCGACGTATTCCAAGATATCTTTCACCTCTCTGAGTCCTTTATCATAATATTCCTGCCAGTGATGCCTCCCCACATCGCGAACCTCCCTCCAGAACCCATCAGACCCTTCCCCGATCTCAGAAAATATAGCTTTCCAGTGCTCAACATCTACTATGATGTGCTCTCCTTTGCATAGAAAATCTAAATACGCCTTGCACGCATCCAAGGAAGCTCCACCTTTCTCCTCCACAACGTCGAGATAATTAACAGCCTTTCGAATAACCTCCGCCTTGGAGGAATTATACTGGCGCTGGAGTTTTGCGAGCAGGGTTGCTGTTTCTTCATCTAGGGATATGGTCAGCCGTATGGGGGGGTGTCTCCCGAATTTTGTTTTCATCACGGTTCTCCTTTTTAAAGTGTGTGGATGACTTCTTTTACTTTTTTGTTAACACCGGTGAATTATGGTGAGAAATTATTGGAATTTGTTCAATTATCTCAAACATTTTCTTATAGACATTTTTGGCACATGGCCACATGAACTGAAAAAAGGAGGATAAAAAATGGTATATGAAAAATCTGGCTCTTCGACCGTCCAAACCCGCCTTCCAGAAGGAGAACCCTGTGGAACAATATCTGAAACGGTGGTTGAAGAGTTAAAAGCAAAACTCAGCTCAGATGACCCGAAGACCGCTGAGGAAGGGGTCCGAAAATCTCTCATACTGATTCAGCTATATCCTGAGGACTTCCTGGAAGAACTCCTAGCACCGCTCGCCTCTGCAGCGTGGAAGCACGAAAACTTTCAGAGAAACTTGGAAGAATCCCTCGCCGATATAGCCAAAAACAAGCCCACGTACCTCCCGGTGGACACGCTGCAAAAACTCAGCGAAAGCAAGCTCTGGTACCCCCGGTGGTTAACACTGTGGATCCTCAACAACATGTCTTACAGACACCCTAACCTCGTCCCCACTGAGTTGCTGGAGAAACTGACGAAGGACGAAAAATGGTGGAATCGAGAATTCGCAGAAGAGATCCTGAACCGGGTGTGGCGCTCGAGAGTGAAATATTGAACAAAACTCGGCTAGAGCGTGCAGACTTGAAAGGAGGCAGATCTGTGGCCGAAACCTGTGAAAACCTGTATGTTGCAAAAGAAAGCACCTTGGCAACGCCAGGCAAGAGAATTTTATCCGAAAATATAACTCGCCTAAGAGAATTCTTCAACCCTGCGAGTATCGCGGTCATTGGAGCCTCGCGAGAGCCATCAAAACCCGGCAATGTTATTCTAAGAAATCTAAAAAGATCAGGCCTCTCCCTCTACGCTGTGAATCCTTATGCCAAAGAAATTGCTGGAGTGAAGTGTTACTCCTCGGTGTTTGACATCCCGGGAATAGTTGACATGGCGGTTATTGTTGTTCCTTCCAAGTTCGTTATCCAAGAACTCAAGAAATGCGTGGCCAGAAGAATAAAAAATATCATAATCATCAGCAGTGGGTTCAGCGAGGCTGGAGAGGAGGGCAGAAAAGCCGAGGAAGAAGCAAGAGATATTATCAAAGAATCCGGAGCCAAACTCTTAGGTCCGAATACCCTGGGGATGTTGCTTCCAAACAAAAAAATAGACACTTTTTTTGTCGACGAGTACACCCTTCCCAGACCACGTCCAGGTGATGTGGCCTTCATTTCCCAAAGCGGATCTATCTCCCTAGCGTTTATGGATTTCGCGAAAGCGCACAACATTGGGTTATCCGCGTTTGTTGGCCTTGGAAATAAACTAGATATCGATGAAAATCAGCTCTTGGAGTACTTCGGGGAGGATGAAGAAACCAAATGTATCCTGTTATATCTCGAAACTTTTTCGGATGGCAGAAAATTCGCGGGGCTCTGTAAAGAAATCTGTAAGAAAAAACCTGTCATCGTACTAAAAGCTGGACGCACTGCACGAGGGGTCAGCGCTGCAATGTCTCACACGGGGAGGTTAAGTAAAGGTTCCGATCGAATCGTGGATTGTGTCTTAAAACGCGCGGGGGTCATCAGGGCGTATACTGAAGAGGATGTGCTCGACTATACCGCTGCCTTGAGTTGGATGCCCCCGATGAAGAAAGGCGGGGTGGCAATCGTGGCCAACGGAGGGGGACACTGTGTTATCTCGGCGGACTTGATCGAAAGCAGCGAGGATATCCAACTTCGGCTGGCAGAGATCGGTGAAATCCAAAAGGAAAAGATAAAGAGTCTCCTTGATATCCCCATTTCCGCTACGAACCCGATCGACCTAACAGCAATGGCTACGGACGACACTTTTAAAACCACCCTGAGCGTGTTGGCGAAAACAGAAACTGTGGAAGGAGTGATCGTGGAACTGGCAACGCTTCAAGGGGTGAGTGAGAGGATGGTAAAAATTGTGCAAAATTTCTTCAAGAATTGTGGAAAACCTATAATCGTCTGTGTCCCTGGTGGAGATAGCGCTAGGAAGCTGGCTAAAAAATTTGAGGCTGAAAAAATACCAGTATATCCTTCTCTAAAACGTGGGATATGCGCTGCAAATGTCCTTTTGAAGAGGGGCATGTGGCTGGATAGAATTAAAAACTTTAGAAGGTGAGCTAATGCAGAATAAAGAAAGGATAACGCAACTCATTAGATCTGCTCGAGATAGTGACAGGCGGGAGCTCACAGAATACGAATCAAAACAGATTTTATCCTTATGGGGAATCCCCATTGTGCGAACGGAATTAGCACGAAATGTTTCCGAAGCTGTACAGGTCGCTCGAAAGCTGGGATACCCCGTGGTTATGAAAATTGCGTCTCCTGAGATTCTGCACAAGAGCGAGGCAAAGGGAGTTAGAGTTGGTTTAAACTCTGAATCTGAAGTCCGTCAGGCTTTCGAACAGATAATCTCAAACGCGACCATGTACAAAAAGGATGCGGAGATCTGGGGGGTAACTGTTCAAGAGCGTATTCCTCCGGCACGAGAGGTTATCATAGGTCTGGTACAGGACGGAGCATTTGGTCCAACTGTTATGTTTGGCCTCGGAGGAATATGGGTGGAAGTTTTGAAAGATGTCAGTTTTAGCCTTGCCCCCGTTTCAGAGTTAGATGCTTGGGAGATGATCCACGAGATCAGGGGCTATCCCGTGCTTGAGGGAATGAGGGGAGAGAAGATGGCGGATCTCAAGGCGCTTGTGGATATTTTGCAAAAAATTGGGTTGCTAGCGATAGAATTTAAAAATATTGGCGAGATAGACCTCAATCCTGTTTTTGCATTCGAGGCTGGCAAAGGTGCTAGGGTGGCCGATGCCCGTATAATCTTAAGGTCCAACGGGCTTTGATCACTCTATGAAAATCGCTGGTCGAAGGGGCACGGCCAATCTTGCCCGGTTTTGGGGATCATACCGTTTTTGGTCATCCCCCCTGAAGACCTGGACGCTGCGGGCCCCCGTCTGTTTTCTAATGAAATCCGACGCCTCGCTCAATACTCGGAACTCATCAAATTCGATTTTAGAGATCAGCTCAAGTTCGTGTTCTGGGGTTCCCCGGAGTTCCCGGATCGCATGCTGCAGGTACTTTGAGACGTCTGATTTCTTGAGCTCCGGTCCTAGCTTTTCTTCGAGCTCGCGGAGGAGTTTTCCAAAATCCACTTTTCCCGCACGCACGTGCTCGACGGCGGTCCTGTGAGCCTTCCACTTCCAGTCTTGGGCCAGATAAAGGCACACTCTCTCCGGGCGAGTTATCCTCATCACCTTCTGTATCTTCCCGATGTCCTGGATTACCCGCTCGATGTAACTCTCGGCCAGCTCGGCGCCAGGATCGATGAGTTCCTTATCGACCTCCGGCCATGGGGCGACCGAGATGAACTCCTTTTTGTTCATCCGGCTCCAGAGCTCCTCGCAGATGTGGGGGGTAAATGGAGCCAGCAACCTTAACCAGACGTCCAACACGCGTTTCAACACGTGGGCACAGGTGCCAGAGTGAGAAGTTCTTTTCATGTACTTCCGCAGGTCCTGCATCACCCCGAAGAATGCGTGTTGCACAGCCTTGCGGGTCTCGAAGGAGTCCAAAGCGCGCGTCACAGCTTCAGTGCGATGTTGCAATTGACTGAGCATCCATCGTTCCGGTTGCGCAAAACTCGGTTTCTCGGCATCGGGAAGGGCGATTATCTCCTCCGCGAGCGAGCAAAACCTCTCCAAATTCTTTTTCATCGCTGCCACTTCGCTCGCGCGCCAGTCGAGGTCCTGCCAGGGTTCCGCGACCGACATCAGGTAGAGACGCACGGTGTCCGCCCCGTGTTCCCGGACGGCCTCGTTGATCGCGATGATGTTCCCCTTGGACGACGACATCTTCTGTCCCTCCAGCACCGCCATCCCAAAGCTGACTATCCCCCTCGGGCACCGGTCGGGGAAAAGCAACGCGTGATGGAATATATGGAAGGTGAGGTGGTTCGGGATCAGCTCGTTCGCCGACATCCGGTAGTCCATCGGATACCAGTATTCGAACTCTTGGCGCATCTGTTCAAGTTTCCCCGATTCGATTCCCGTGGAGCTGGAGATCTCGCTCGGGTCACCTTTTCCATGAAATATGTAATCGAAGACCTCATCTGAGAGTTTCTCCGGAGCGATCGTCTTCAACAGGTGGGAAATCGTGTAATACGCCATGTAGATGGTTGAATCACTTAGAGACTCGATTATCCATTTTGGATCCCAAGGTGCTGGTGTTCCCAACCCGACACTGCGGGCACATGGCCACTCGTGAAGCCAGTCGATCGTGTGCTCAAACTGGGCGCGGGTCTCGGGAGGCACCAAATGCATGCGCCTCAGGCATTCTCGGGCCTTCGTCTTCCAGTCTTCGTCCGCGTAGTTGAGAAACCACTGGTCCTCAACCACCTTCACCATTACCTTTGTCCCACATCTACACGTGACCGGAATAGTGGAGAATTCGTACATCGTGGCCGCTTCTCCGTTTCTTATCATATCCTCACGCACGGCCAGTTTTGCCTGGGAGACCGGCATACCGCCGTATCTTTCAACCCATGGGCGTATCATCCCCTTTGCGAACTCGGTCCTGTAGACCTCCGCGGTGGCGTCCTCCAGTTTTGGATCGGACTGATGTTCTATTCCCATGCGGTTGACCACCTCTATGGCGGGGGACTCGCCCAATCCTTCCACTTCTATCAGTGAAATCGGTTTGAGTCCGATGATGGCTTCCCGCTTCACGCCGTATCGCACGGCCAGCTCTGGGCGCCGCTGCAGTTCAAGCAGGGCCACGTAATCATATGGGGCATGGGAGGGAACGGAACCCACGACCCCGGTGGCGTTGTTTGGGTCCACGAAGCTGGCGGGGAGGATGGGCACGCGCTTGTGGGTGAGAGGGACCACTACCTCCTTGCTGAAGTCTATGGATATGGGTTCCACCATCCCGATTTTATAACCCTGAAGACGCAGCTTTTCCACCGCCTGCTCGCTTACTATCCATTTCTCTCCGTCCACATCTGCAACGACGTACCTCGCATCCGGGTTCAGCCAGATGTTCGTCACGCCGAATACGGTTTCAGGTCGTAGGGTCGCAGCCGGTAACACGTATCCATCCATCCTGTACTTCAATAATGTGAACTCGGAGATCTCCGCGCCCTCTCCCTCGAGGAGGTCGTGGTCCGTCACCGGGTTGCCGCATCCAGGACACCACTTGACCGGGTGTTTTCCTTTCACGATCAATCCGGCATTTTGCAGTTTGTGGTACTGCCAGGTGATAAACTTGCTGTAGTGCGGGTCTACGGTAGTGAATTCGCGGCGCCAGTCGATCGAGTATCCTAGCCATTCCATGCCTTTTCGGTAGCTCAGATCACTTTTTTTGGCGAAGTAATTGGCGAAATAGTGGGGGTCTTCAAATTTCCCCAATTCTTTCTCGGAAATGCCATATCTTTGGGTGAGAACTCGCACAAACTCCCGTTCTCTTCTTACGACACGTTTTGCCGCTCCTACAATGGGTGTACCTGTGAAATGATATGCCATCGGGAAGAGAACGTTAAATCCACGCATACGTTTGTAACGTGCGACGACATCTGGGACGGTGTAAGTACGTCCATGTCCTATATGCATGGGTCCAGAAACGTAAGGATATGCTACCGTGAGATAAAATTTGGGTCTTCCGTTTGGATTCGCTTCGAAGAGTTTTGCATCACGCCACTTTTGCTGCCATTTTGCATCGATGTTTTGCAATCCTATCATTTTACCCCTTAACCTGTTTTTCACATATCTCCAGCGCTCCCCGTAAAGCTACTCCGAGACGGTCTGTTCTTGGTCCGCCCCCTTGTCCCATAGAGCTTCTGCCTCCCCCGCCTCCTTCGAGCACTTTGGATGCTTCAGAGATCATCGATCCGCAGTTTACTCCCATTTTCACAGCCCCCTCGCCGGCCATTGCCACAAGCCGTGCCGTTTCATCTCGCGATGCCAATATCACCACAAGCTTTTCATCTTCTTTTATGAGTGAGCTGGCCATCTTTATCATCTCATCAACGCTGGCGCCTTTGACCTCCTCGCATATCACTCTGATCTCCCCCACCGTCTTGGCCGCACTCCTGAGCTGCGGTAATTGGGATTCGGCAATCCGCTGACGCAGTCGTTTGACCTCCTTCTCGGCGGCCTTCCATTGTTCGAAAAGTTCTCTGGTTTTCGCTGCTGCTCTCTCCGGAGGAGCCCGCAGGATCTCAGCCGCTCTGGTGAGTTGCTCCTCTTGGGCCTGGATGAAATTCAGCGCTGCTAAACCTGTGGCGAACTCTATCCTCTCGATTCCGTCTTGAATTCTCTCTGTACGCAGGATCTTCAGGAGGCCTACTTCCCCTGTACGCTTGCAGTGGGTACCGGCACATGCTTGGGTGTTCCACCCCTTGATGTCCACCACCCGGACCCGCTTTCCGGGGACCACCCCTCCCTGGTACAGGTCGAACCCATATTTTCGCTCGGCTTGGTTTCTGTCCATCCAGGTGGCTTTTACCTCTCGATCCTCCGTGATCACCTCATTGCTCAAACGCTCTATTTCTCGAAGTTCTTTCATACCAACTCGCCTGAAGTGTGATATATCTAGGCGACTCCGGTCCACGCCTTTTTGGGCACCCTGCTGCCAAACGTGATCTCCTAATACTTTACGTGCTGCTCCAAGCAGGATGTGGGTTCCGGTGTGATGGGCCATTAGCGCTCGACGTCTTGACCAGTCGATCCTGCCCGCGACTTGGTCTCCCCTCTTCAGAGAGGGCGGCTTCACCCGATGGAGGATCACGTCTTCGACTTTGATGACATCCACCACTTCCACCTTGGCATTTCCGCTCTCCAGCGAGCCAGTATCTGCTGGTTGGCCGCCGCCCTCCGGGTAAAACATGGTTTGGTTGAGCACAACGTATTCACCAAAAACGTTCAGGACTCTAGCCCTGAATTCCACCGCGTACGGATTTTCGTAATAGAGTTGCTTGGTAGGCGGGAGATTTCTGAGGTTCTCCGCAGAGACAGGAGGAACGGACGCTTCGACGCGTCTCGCCTGGCTATGGGACTCGGCAACCTTCATGTAAAAGTCGTCTGGCACATCAACGTCCACACCGACTTCAGCGGCCATTTTCTTCACTATTTCCGGGGTTAATCCGTAGGTATCGTACAGCTCGACCAGTTTTCGCTGGGAAATGGACTCGCCCCTGGAATGTAACTCTTCAGCAATACGTTTGACGATCCTGCTGCCCCGGGATACGGCCTCTCCGTATTTTTTTTCTTCCGCCTCCGTCACCTCCAGCACGTAGTTCTTCCGACGCTCCAGCTCTGGAAACTGCTTTGTCAGGTGTTTCAACTCGAACGCCATCAGTTCAACCAGCGGCGTGTTTAGTTCCATCTTCCGCATTAGCTCCAACGTGCGCCTGAGCACACTTCTGGCCAGGTATCCCTCCCGGACGTTGCTGGGAGTTATTCCATCACCGAACATGAACGCCAGGCATCTCAGGTGGTCGGCGATGGCGTAAATACGCTCGAAGGGTGCCAGGATCTCGTTGAGTTCCTCAACGTCCAGTCCAGTCCTAGAAGCCACTTTTGACCTCAGCAATTTCAGGTCGCGACCGCTTTTTATGTCTATCATTCCGGCGAGTTTGGAGTTTTCGCGAAGTACCTCCATCGGGGGTTCACATATTCCAGAAAGCTTTCGGAGGTGTTCGATGACCGGACCGAAGACCGCTTCGTAGCTTGTGGCCGTTCCTTGGGAAAGCCAGACAAGACGTTCGATTCCATACCCTGTGTCCACCACCTTCAGCGGCAGCGGCGAACGTTTTCCGTCCGTGCTTTCGTATTGCATGAAGACAAGTGTGGCGATCTCAAGTCCCCTGATGTTCACCTCGAAATCTTCCCCGGCGTTCCCTCCGCCTTCCCAAAAATCCTGGACATACGTTACCTCCGATGGGTTTATCCGCAGCTCCTCCGTCAAAAATTCGTGGCACAGCGCTACGGTTTCATCGTTCCAGTAAATCCGCCTACGAAGGGGGTTAAATGCGTGGTGACCGCCCATGAAAAACAGGGTGAAGTGCTTCCCCGACCTGCCAACGTTATCTATATCGTTTAGACGTATGCTGGGCTGGCTGATGACAAGCGGATTTGCTGGAGGGGGGACCTGCCCGGTGGTAACCCATGGCTGAAAATCCGCTATGGAGGCGATGGTGAGAAATATGTCGTCCCTCCATCTCGCTACTACAGGGTATCTGTCGATGATCTTGTGCCCGTGTTTTGCGAAAAAGTTGAGGAAACTTTTTTCCATCTTCTCCAACGTGTATTTACGTTTGGTCGGAGGACTACCTATGAAGCCATACTCGTCGCACGGTGTGTCACCGCACGTTTTTCGTTCCGGATCCACAGTCCAAAAGAGCCGTCCGCACTTCGCACATTTTTTTCTCTGAAATCCTTCGTGTTTGAAAAGCTTTACCCTGTAGATGTCCTTCAACTGGCTCGCCTCGCCAAGCAAATATTAGAACCGAAGTTAAAAGTCTTCTCTGGCGGGCATTTCCAGAGATGCAGGAAATTCAACCGAACAGCGCGCCGAGCCCGGCCAGAGCCTCTTCTTCCTTCTTCTCCTCTTCTTTTTTCTCTTCCTTCTTTTCCTCTGGCTTTGCCGGAGCCGCCGCTGGAGCCGCCGCCGCGGTTGGCACGGCCGCACTCTTGATAGCTTCATCGATGTTGACTCCTTCGAGCGCTGCCACCAATGCCTTGACCCTGGCCTCATCCACCTGTATCCCACCGGCTTTCAGCACGTTGAGTAGTCCCGATTCGTCCACTTTCTTTCCGGCCGAATGCAGCATCAGTGCGGCGTATACATATTCCATTTTTCCACACCTCCGATCATGATCGCTTGAGTCTCTAAACCCTTATTTCTCCCCCTCTTTAGGCTTTTCTTCTGGAGGTTTTTCCTCCGGCTTGGCCTCCTCGGGAGTGATTCCGAGGATTTCCATGAGCTCTTTGTCAAGCGAACGTTTATCTTTGGTACCCAGGGCTGCGGAGAGACCAAGCATTTCCGCGCTGGCCCTGGACAGCAACATCGGTATGATCTGTGTCGCCGGGATGCAGGCATTCAGGGCCAGATTTTGTGCAGCAGAGGTAGCTTTGGAGAGCATTATTCCCACGGTGGCGGAGGTGGGATAGTCCGTGTTTACCGCAAGGTTGAAGGCGCTTGTCCATGCGAGTTGGATGTGTTCAACTGCTTTTTGCTCATCGTATTCCAAAACTTCTCCCGCAAATATCATGCCAGCTTCGTAGGCCGCCCTGAGCTTTAACCCGAGTTCGAGCGGTAATATCCCGAACTTTGCTAAGACATCTGAGATCTCTTTGGTTATCACGTCTCCCTCTTTTAGGAGATGGCACTCCTCCATGATGACGACCTTTCCCGCCTGTATTCTCGCCTTGATTCCAGCGCGTTGAAGTTCAGCAACGATCGGTCCAGGTGCAAACTCGGTTTCGCCCGCCGGGATCACGACATCCCTGACCGATTTGGAACCAGGTTTCGCTGGGGCGTTGATCCTGTTCTGCCGGAGGGCTTTGTTTAGCCTGAAGGGATTCATTCTAGAGAAGATCAACGCCGATTGTCCGTTGAGATATTTGACCATCTCTTCCAGTTTTTCCTTTCGCTTCGACACTTTTCGAAGCGCGAGTTCGATGAGCGTGTTTTTAGCAACGACGATTTCTGCTTCTCCTCTCAACTTCTGCCGGGTCTGCTGGAATTCTCTTGCCGGGAGGTTCGAGATGTCGAGCACGCCTACAACTGGATAACGGTCAAAAAGTCCAGAGAGCTTGTTGACGACTTCCTGTTTCCAAGGCGCCACTTGTGTGGCCTTTGTGCCGCTCATTTCTACACCCTCACCTTAACCGGTTTTCCCATGGTGGTCTTAACCACGATCCTCTGGATGGCCCCCCCACGATCAGCCAGTCTATGTTCGATCGCTTCCAGAACTGCCCTCGCGTTCGCGGTAAGTTGCTCATCGTTCATGTTTTCCATTCCGATCTTTACGTGAATGACTGGCTGGTCCTTGGCGACCAAACGCAATGTTCGCTTCAGACGCTCGATCATTGGGCCCGGGTTGACGGTTGGAGGAACCGGTTTTGGCATTTTACCCTTTGGCCCGAGGACCGGTCCGAGGGCCTTCCCTATTAACACCATTAAGTCTGCTTGAGCAATGCTAAAATCGAATTCCGCAGCCAGTTTTCTCGCACGCTTCCTGTCCTGACCGAGTTCCTCTACATCTCTTCGACCGAGCACCACATCTGCTCCGGAGTCCCGTGCCCGGCGTGCCAGCTCCCCCTCGGCGAATACCAAACTTTTTTTTGGTTTCCCGAACTGGCGTGGCACACCGCCATCCTCCGTA
>CAZMCI010000002.1:0-18949 GCA_964564905.1 Hadarchaeota archaeon (SeqCode)
GGCAGGCACTTGGGCGGAGGTTCCTTATAAACGGGAAAAGCGGCTTTCATCCCCCAGCTTTCGCAGGGGACTTCCCGCCAACAGAGTTAAACAGAGATTCGGATCCCTTCTCCCGCACCATCAGTTAACAAAAACGGAACTTACAGATAGCGCATTTTTTCTGCATCTCCGGATTTGAGCGCGGCATGCGCGGCTGCCAGTCTGGCCACCGGAACTCTGAAGGGCGAGCACGAAACGTAATTCAGACCCAGCTCGTGACAGAACTCGATCGAGGATGGATCCCCACCGTGCTCTCCACAGATGCCCACCTCCAAGTTCGGCCTCTTCTTCCTGCCCGCTTCAACCGCGAGACGCATCAGCTTTCCCACGCCCTTTCTGTCCAGCGTCTGGAACGGATCCGCCTCAAGGATTCCCTCCTCGATGTACTTGAACATGAACTTTCCCTCGGCATCGTCCCTAGAGTAAGCGTACGTCATCTGAGTGAGGTCGTTTGTCCCGAACGAGAAGAACTCGGCATACTCCGCTATCTCATCGGCTGTCAGAGCTGCCCGAGGGACCTCTATCATCGTTCCAAATTTGTAAGCCACCTCAACACCTCGCTTTTCCATCACCTCGCGAGCCACCTTCTCGAGCTGTTCCCGCACGACCTTGAGCTCGTTGACATGTCCAACCAGCGGAATCATTATCTCGGGTTTGGGATTCTTCCCCTCCTGTTTCAGCTCGCATGCTGCCTCGAAGATCGCCTTGACCTGCATTTCATTTATGTCCGGATGGGTCAGACCGAGCCTGCATCCCCTCAGCCCCATCATCGGATTGGCCTCCCGCATCACCTCCACGCGCTTCAGGAGATCCTCCGCAGCTTTGAGCTCCTCCGGTTTTCCGCCGCTCATCCTCCGCATGATGACCTCTTGAAGCAGCTCCTCGTACTTCGGCAGAAACTCGTGTAGGGGTGGATCCAGCAGCCGGATAACCACCGGCAGTCCATCCATGGCCTCCAGTATCCCCTTGAAATCCTCACGCTGGAATTTCAACAGTTTCTCGAGGGGTTTTTTCCGTTCCTCCCTTGTCTCTCCGAGTATCATCTGACGCACGATCGGGAGCCTTTCCTCCTCAAAGAACATGTGCTCTGTCCTGCAGAGACCTATTCCCTGAGCCCCGTACTCCCTGGCCAGCCGGGCATCCCTCGGGTAGTCCGCGTTTGCCCAGTTCTGAAGCCGTTTGAATCCATCCGCCCAGTCGAGTAGTTGCTTGAGCTCCGCCGACATCTCCGGCTCGATCAGAGGTACCTCGCCTAGGATGACATCCCCGGTGGTACCATTTATCGTTATTATGTCGCCCTCCTTGACGGTCAGCTCCCCCACCTTGAACAGCTTCCGCTCGAGATCTATCTTGAGCATCTCACAACCGACAACCGCCGGTTTGCCCAGCCCCCGAGCGACCACGCTTGCATGGGAGGTGGCGCCGCCGCGTGAGGTGAGCACACCCTGCGAGGCTATGATTCCTCCCACATCATCGGGGTTCGTCTCGGGCCGGACGAGAATTACCTTTTCACCCTTCTCTCCGAGTTCCTTCGCTTTCTCGGAGTCGAAGACCGCCTTGCCTATCGCCGCTCCCGGACTGGCGTTCAGACCTTTGGCGATGACCTCGGTCTTGGCCTTCGGATCCACCTGTTTGTGGAGGAGCTGCTCTATCTGCTTCGGTTCAACGCGCAAGACGGCCTCCTGTTCTGTTATCAGACCCTCCCTGACCATGTCCACCGCTATCTTGACCGCAGCCTGGGCCGTGCGCTTTCCGGCCCTGGTCTGGAGCATGTAGAGCTTGCCGCGCTCGACCGTGAACTCCACGTCCTGCATGTCGCGATAGTGTCGTTCGAGCTTCTCAGCGATGTCGAGGAGCTGCTTGTAGAGTGAGGGATACTTTTGCTTGAGTTCCTCGATTTTGAGGGGCGTCCGGACGCCGGCGACGACATCCTCCCCCTGAGCGTTGAACAGGAACTCTCCATACAGCTCGCGCCTTCCCGTCCTGGGATCGCGCGTGAAGGCCACACCGGTCCCCGAGTCCATCCCCATATTCCCGAAGACCATGGTGACCACATTTACCGCCGTGCCGAGGTCGTGGGGGATCTTGTAGTAATTCCTGTACTCTATCGCCCGTTTGTTGTTCCAAGATCTGAACACAGCGTTTATGGCAAGTTCTAGTTGCTGCATGGGGTCCGATGGAAAGTCCTTTCCCGTTTCCTGCCTGACTATCTGCTTGAATTTTTCTACGATTTTCCTCAGGTCGTCGACTCCAAGTTCAGTGTCGAGCTTTGCTCCGGCCATCTCCTTCTGATGATCGAACGCGTCCTCGAATTTTTTCGCGTCTATGCCGAGCACGACCTTGCCGTACATCTGGATGAACCTCCTGTAAGCGTCCAGAGCGAATCGTTCGTTGTCGGTCAGGCGCGCTAGGCCCTTGACCGTCTCATCGTTCAATCCCAAGTTGAGTATCGTGTCCATCATGCCCGGCATCGAGAGCATGGACCCCGAACGAATTGAGACCAAGAGGGGATTTTTGGGGTCACCGAAACCCTTGCCGGTGAGCTTTTCGAGCCTGCGCATCGCCTCCCCGACATCGCCCATCAGGCCATCCGGCAGCTTCCCACCAGCATCGTAATATCGCTTGCAGACCTCCGTGGTGATCACGAAACCGGGAGGTACAGGCAGTCCGAGCTGGGTCATCGTGCAGAGGCCGGCACCCTTGCCTCCGAGAAGCCTCTTGTTCTTTCCGTCCCCTTCGTCGTAGAAGTACAGGTCCTTTGCCATTGGATGTCCCACCTAGAAATTTCCATAAACCTTATTCAACGATGCTTTTTAAGCTTAACATCCTGTTAACCATAAATTGACACGATGTTAATGTGAGGCCCGAATCTATCTGGATAAAATTCATATTATCCGAGACCACCATTTGAACGGTTGAACCTATGGAAAACCTGATACCGGTACGTCCGGGTTTCGGCGGTTTCGACGAGCCATACGAGCGTGCCGAGGTGGTGTTCGTCGGGGCCCCGCTTGACGTCACCTCAAGCTATCGCTCCGGTTACCGGTTCGCGCCAGCCAGGATAAGAGAAGCCTCGGCGAATCTCGAGACATATGTGACCCAAGCTGACCTGGACGTGTTCGAGCAGTTGAACATCTCGGACCTGGGAGACATCCTGGTCACTCCGACCGATCTCCAGGGTACCGGAAAGAGGATCTCCAACGTGGTAAGGCAGATACGGGCTCAGGGGAAGCTGCCTGTACTCCTCGGAGGGGAACACACGGTCACTTACTTCTCGCTCGAACCCTTCGACGATATCTTCGTGATCCAGCTGGACGCCCACAGGGACCTCCGCGAGGAGTATCTAGGGGACAGATTGTGCCATGCGACCGTCATGCGGAGAGTACTCGACCGCCTTCCCCCAGACAGGGTGCTCCAAATGGGAATACGCTCCTGCTCCAAGGAGGAAGCAGAGTTCGCGGCGAGAAAAAATATAGCGACCTGTACTTCCGAGGAATTGATCGACAACATTCCCACGGCGATCGGGGAAGCAAAAAAACTCGCGGGAAACTCGCCAGTTTATCTGACGATCGACTTGGACGTTCTCGACCCTGCCTTCGCCCCGGGGGTCGCGACCCCTGAACCGGGAGGTCTGTCCACCGTGGAACTCCTGCGACTTCTTCGGGGACTGGGTGAACTAAATTTGACGGCGTTTGACATAGTGGAGCTGGTTCCACCGCACGACGACGGGACCACGGCTTTCGTCGCCGCAAAAATAGCGTACGAACTGCTCGCCGCGATCGCGAAATCGAAAAAGAAACTCGCCTGAGAAACTCGTGCCGTCCTAAAATTCCGTATCAAACCGTACAGCCTGACACGGAGATTTTTTCTGGCTCCACGGGCAGTTTCGCCGTGGTCACGAACCACTCCGCTGCCCGCTGCATCTGCCAGCAGTCGGCGGGGACGTGCCTCGCCCCATCTTTAGCTATGTTCCAGCTCGCCACCAGATGACGGCTGGCTTCGAACCCGCAGGCTCGGCACCTGTAGGCGTGCCCATTCGGCCTGTTGTATCGGCCACATATCGGGCAGTTCTTCGACTTGTGGTAGTTGCTCACCTCAACCGTCGGCAGCCCTTGTCGTTCCACCTTGTAGCCTGTGTAGAACTGTAACTTCTTGAACGGCCGCTGGTTGAGCCGCCTGCGCATGTCCCTCCGCAGGGCTTTACCGTTCTTCGACTTCCGCTTCGAGCGCATGGACTTTCTGATTCCCTTGATTCCCTCAAACGCGACCGCGACACGCTCGCGCTCGGCGATTTCAGCGATCTGTTTGCTGACGAGGTGTATGATTTGGTTGGTTCGATTGCGCTCCCGCAGCCAGTACTTTGCCCTGAGCCTCCGCTTCTGAATGGGCCGTTGCGGTAGCACATCGAGCTTTTCCTGAATCGACTTCCGCTTGAGCTGGGAGGCGTGCCTTATCGCGGGAAGTTTTGAAACGTCGAGGCTGACGTGTCTGGGCTGCTCGTTCGGCTTCAGGATCGTCAGATCGACGCTCCGTTCGTTGATGTCCACGCCGCATATGCCCTCGATGCGCATTTGCTCGATTTCACGCTTGAACGGCACAAAGACGTTCGCTCTGCTCCTGAAAGCAGAGATCGTGATTTCGCCGACTTTCGTCCTCCCTTCGCGCCAGTCTCGGAGGTACATCAGCTCGTGGTGCGCTGTTATGACAAGCGGGAGCCAGAGGTATTCGCCGCGACGGATGCGGATCTGAACAGCGTTGCCGTGGAACCTGCAGATACCGGTTTGATTCCCGTTGCCCCAGAGTTCGAGATGCATCGTTCGAGCTTCATAAACTGGTGGCTTGCTTGAGTCAGCCTGCCCGTTGCGGCAGAGCCTCCGCCATGAGCGGAGCGTCTGCGTGGCGACCTGCCCCGCCGAGTGGAACCAGTGCGTCGCCAGATTGAACTTCGACTTCCACTCCTTGTATGCGGCATGGTGTAGCGAGGCGCGTGAAGTCAGGTTATGTTCTAGGCACTTCCGGATGCAGAAGTTCACCGATGCCGCGAACTGCTCCAGCAGCCTGTTTAATATCTCACGCTTCCGCGCGGTCAGCACGGGCGTCACGAACCGGGCCGAGCTGATTGATCGCATGCCAAACACCATCCGTCCGTTTTTAATGTCCTTCCTAAGCCGTTTTCGGACACCCGGGTCACCGAAAGCTGCAAATCCGGTCCTCCTGATTTTATGACTCTGTCCGCATTTCCGGGGAAAGATCTGGACGGGTTCTTCGGAGAAATCTTTTTTATTCGGGAAAATCGAAAACGCCGGGTTAAAATTTCTCCGATCGGGTAGTTCGTCCCGATTTGACCCCCGTTTTTTTACCGCCCGAAACCGAAAACAACCCGAGTCCCGGCAAAAATCCCCCGTAGGATACAGAAAGATACGGTTTTTGGTAGCAGTTATATCACCCCTTTTCAACCAGAGTGCGCGAGGGTACGGAAAGCTTCAGCCCAGCCCTCCGAAGCGCTTCCTTTGCTATCGGGGCAAATTCTCCCGTGGTCCTAACGGTCATGAGAGTTTGCCCTGCGCTAACCCGCGCTGCCGTCCCTATTGGCCTGCCGAAAGCCTGTCGCATGCCGTCCGAGATCCGGTCGGCCCCCGCTCCGGCAGCCATCGGATTCTCCCGAAGCACGTGATGAGGATATATCCTGATCTTGAAGTGGTAATTGCTCTTACCCGCCTTCACCTCAAGCAAACGATTGGCCGCCACGCGCGCGGCCTCGATGGCATTGTGCCGTATCTGTCCCGACTCCTTGGCGACCAGCGACATCACCACCGGAAAATCGCCCTTTGGGTCCCCCATGTCAAAAAACGTGACGCGTATACCCGGCACTCCCTTGACGAACTCCCGCCTCGTGTATGCGGGTCCGCTGAAATGCCTGTAGGTCCTGCCCGGTCGTAACGGCATTTGAACACCTTATTAACTCTGGTAGACCTTATTTATTATACTGTAATCCTCCAGAAAAATGGTGGGATCATGTATATAGTGATAGTGGGTGGCGGACAGATAGGCTCCAAGCTGGCCAAACGTCTGGCCGACAGAGGGCACAACGTCGTCCTCGTGGAGAAGGACGAGAAACGGGCACATGAACTGGCAGGAGAGCTGGATGTGCTGGTCATCCAAGGGAGCGGTGCCGAGGTGGATGTATTAAAGGATGCGGGCATCGACAAGGCCGATGTCCTGCTCGCCATGACCCAGGCCGACGAGGTAAACCTGATGGCATGTGAGCTCGCTAAGAAGCTCGGCGTTACCAAGGTCATCGCCAGGGTCAACGACGAGAAGCATGCTAAGATGTTCGAGGAGATGGGAATCGACATAGCCATCAGTTTACCCAGCGCAGCCGTCATGCTCTTCGAGAAGGCCGTGACGGGGGCTGGAGTTTACGGACTCCTAGGGATAGGCGGGGGAAAAGGAGAGGTCGTTGAAGTCACAGTTGGTCCGAACTCTAAGCTGGCCGGAAAAGCCCTCAAGGACGTAAACACCAAGGGTTGTACGTTTGGAATGATCACCCGCGGAGACGAGCTGATACCACCCAAGGGAGACACGATCATTCAGGTCGGAGACCTCGTCACGGTCGTAGGGAAACCAGATGCGGTCCTCAAGGTGACCAAAAACCTCAGGGGAGAATAAAGCTAAGTATGTAGCTCCACTATGTCCCCATCTCGCAACACGTAATCTCGTGACACCTGCTGTCCCGGAAACCTCGTGGAACCCCAAACCTTGGCGAACTTCAGCTCCTTCTCAAAATCCTTGTGAACGGCGCGCGCGACATGTATGACCGTGGCCCCCCTGGGGAGAACAAGCGGACGTCTTGCTGGTTCCTCATCGGGTCTTTTCGTGTATATCCGGACGAAATCGAGGCTCTCGTAGATCAACCTCTTCAGCTCATCCGGGGGGACATCCGCCCTGATGACCCGAAAAACGTCCTCCAGCTCCCGCTTCACCTGTTCCACTCGGTCTCCGGCCACATCGCACTTCGTCAGCAGGGCGAAGGCACGACGGTACACGATCGACTCATCCAATGCTTCCTCGAAATCATCGCCCGTGATCGGTTCCTCCACCACCACTAGAGCATTGTGAATGCGATGTTCCTGAAGGACCCGTTTCACCTCGGATTCGCCGCCATCCACCAGCTCGGCTCCTCTGAGCTCCAGCCCACCTGTTGATCGACGCTGTATCGTGATCCTTAGTGGTCTCCGGTTGAGCCTGATACCTGCTCCCTCAAGCTCGTTCAGCAGGACCCCGATCTGGCCCGAAGGATCAGCCGAAACGTCTACGACGAGAGCAATTGCATCTGCGTTCCTAGCGGCGCTCAGAGGCTGAGCCCCGAGTCCCCTTCCGATACTGGACCCTTCCACAACTGCTGGAACCTCAACGAGTTGTATCTGCACGTCCTCGAACTGCATCATCCCAGGCACCGGCTCCCGCGTCGTGAACGGATAATCTGCGACTTCCGGGCGGGCACCGGTAAGTTTCCGGAGCAACTCTGACTTTCCAGAGTTGGGCAACCCCACAAGCGCCACCTGCGCGGCACCTTCCTTTCTGACGGCGAAACTTGGACCTCCACCACGTCCGGTCTTTCGCTCCTGCGCATCCCGCAATTCCCTCCTCAGTTTCGCCAACCGCCGCCTCAGCGTCTTGAGCAGCTTCTCGGTTCCCTTGTGCTTTGGGGTCACGCGAATGAGCTCTTCAGTGGCGGATATTCGCTCCTCAAGCGTTCGGGAGCGGAGATACCGCTCCTCCGCCTTGAAGTATTCCGGAGGTAAATTGGCCGGCATGTCCTCGACCTGTTATATCTGAAACAGCCGGAAGCTAATAACAGCAACGGAAAATCAAGCCACGAAATGGCATCGAAGAGGCTATTTTGCCCGCTTTTTTCATAACTCTATTTTTGAGATATCTCTGATTTTTGAAAAATCTATAAATAGAACGCTCGTGAAAAGAAGAGAACGGCAGGGACGGAAGCCTGCAGAGGATGTCGAACCGGAGCCTACGGGCAACGGAGAGCCGCGCGAAAACCCGGGCGAAAAACCGGGGAAGAGTGCGGATAACCTTCGTGGGGGAACGAAGGGAGACATCGACTGCGGGAAAAAGATCCTGACCTGAAAAACCGGCGGACCAGCGGAGTGGTCGAGATTCGCGAATCCGTTGGGAGAGTAGGGGAGGGATCAAAGTCCCTGCCTTTTTCATTTATGGTTTATAGAACAGAGCGCCGATGTACTTCAACGTTTTCCTGATCCCGAGGTCACCGAGGACTTCCGGAAGTTCGGCCGCAAGAGCGCGAATCAAACCGCTGTGATGATCGAAGTCAAAGTGATCGAAGATAAGTTTCCTCATCTTTTCCTTTCTCAGGATATCCAAAACGGCAATTATATCCTCATCTGACATCTGCTCAAACACCTTCCTGACGCGTATGCCGACGTCAAACTCCAATCCGAATTCTTTTCTCACCATCTGATCGTAAACTTGAAGGGTCTTCTCATCTGGTGTCTCCTCCAGAGCCTTGGTGGCTACCTCTGATGCAATTTTCGCGCACGACAAACCAACATAAAGTCCTCCCCCGGTAAGAGGTTTGATGTGTCCAGCTGCGTCCCCAACTAAAAGCACCCTATCGGCATGCATCCGGCGTGAACCCGGCTCTGGGATCAAATCTATACACATGCCCAGCACCTTTCTGCGCTCGACCTTTTTCGAAACCACCGGGTGCTTCTCGAGCATACGGTGAAGGAGGTATCTAGGACTCTTCTCAGTCGTCCCGAGCCCCACCCTGCACACATCGCCAGCCTTTATGAGCCAGCCGAAAAATCCCGGCGCAACCGAATGCCCGAGATAGATCTCCGCCATGTCCTCCTTGGCTTCACCTATGACCTCGGCCTGAGCGCACTTCAAAAACCGGGCTGGTCCAGGTATGCCTGTCTTTCTGGCCACAAGCGAACTAGGACCATCCGCTCCTATCACCAGACGTGCCCTGAGCTCTCCGGAGTGAAGCCCGGCGAGCTTGAGGACCGGATCACCATCCAGCCTGAGATCCGTGCACCTGCTCCTGAAGAAAAATGTGGCCCCTGCCCTCACGGCCTCCCGTGCAATGGAACGATCGAACTCCGCCCGATCGACGACAAATGCTTCGACTCTTCCCCTGCCGAGCTCGATGGGTGCCCCCGAAGGTGGGTAGAGCATGGCACGACGTAGCCTTCCCGCCACCCATTCGCCCGGTCTGATCTCCAGTTCTTCCAGACCTTTGGCACCCACTATCCCGGCGCAACAAGCCGGATTGCCCACCTCACCGTGCTCCTCTATCACCGCCACGTCGAACCCCTGTTTTGCGAGAAGCCCTCCAACGAACGATCCGACAGGGCCTCCCCCCACCACGGCGACGTCCACGCGCATTTCCACACCTTATGGTTTTTTTAGGTCGTACCCAAATAACGCTAACGAGTGATCAAATGCTTGAGATCGCGGGATATGTGATCCTAGGCGTCTTTCTCCTGATGGCCCCAGGTTTTCTCTTCTCCTTGGTCCTGTATCCCAAGCTCGAGAGCCTCGACTTTTGGTCCCGTATGGGGGTCAGCTTGGCGCTCGGAGTGCTCCTCTTGATCTACGTCGGGTATTTTCTCGCAAAGCCGGAAGTGGCGATGCTCCAGCTCTGGCCCTTCGTGGGGCTCACCCTAGGGGTATGCGCGGTGCTCGCCGTTATCGCGTATTTCAGGGGTGGGTTTGAGGTACTTTTGACCTACACCCGGCCATTATTCAGGGTCATCAAGAAATTTAAGCCGAGGCCACGCAAACCACCGGCCCAGCCCATGCCAGAACCCGAGGTGGGAGAAAAATTAGAGAGGGAGACCGGAAAATCTGTGCAAAGAGAAGAACCTCAGGTTTCCCGCTCTGAAGGACAGCCCATCGAAAAAGAAACTTCTGAAAAAGCTCCAGAAGCTGATACTCCCGGCCCCAGCGTTCCTCTCGAGGAAGGAGGAGAAAAAAGTTGAGGTTCAAATATAAACAAGTCGTGGTAGTGAGATCCGACCTTAACATGAGCCCCGGTAAACTTGCCGCGCAAGTGGCACACGGTTCCGTTTCCGCCGCTGAAAAGGCCAGACAGGAACATGGCGAATGGCTTGACGAATGGCTCGGAGAAGGCCAAAAAAAAGTGGTGGTGAAGGTGAGCGGAGAAAATGAGCTGCGCGAGATCCAAAAGAAAGCTAAGGAGGCCCGACTGCCCCACGAGTTGATTCAGGATGCGGGCCTGACCGAGCTCCCTCCGGGAACGTCAACTGTGCTCGCGATAGGCCCGGCGCCAAACGAATTGATCGACAAACTCACGCGCAACCTCCCTCTTGTATAGGTGAACCACGTGAAGCTGAGCGATGTGGGTGAACGCGCCCTGATAAAAATCGCGCGTGAGGTGTGCAGGCGGGGAAGCAATGTAAGGATCGGTATCGGCGACGACGCTGCTGCAATCGATATTGACGATATGTGCTTGGTGGCAACCACGGATATGCTCGTCGCAAAAAGTCATTTCCCACCAAGGACCACACCCGAACAGATGGGGCGAAAAGCCGTCGTGGCCAACCTGAGCGATTTGGCCGCGATGGGTGCGGAACCTTTGGGGCTGCTCTTCTCCGTGGCCCTTCCGAGAACACTAGAAGTATCATTCGTTAAACGACTCGTGAAAAGTATGGACACAACTGCACGCATGTACGGCACATTCATCGTCGGCGGGGATTTGGACGAAAGCGGCGAGATAACTATCACCGGAGCGGCTTTCGGGATAACCCAACAACATGAGCTACTGAAGCGTTCGGGTGCCAGAGAAGGGGATTTAGTGGCAGTCACCGGAAAGCTCGGCGCTGCCTCAGCCGGTCTCAAACTCCTGCAGGAAAAGCTACCGACCAAGGGATACCAAACACTTGTAAATGCCCTGCTCGAACCCACCGCGCGATTGAAAGAGGGGATTCTCCTCGCTCGAAGCGGCGTGGTAACCTCGGCGATCGATGTCACAGACGGACTTGCGGCCAACCTGTGGCAGCTGACAGAAGAGAGCAAGGTAAAAATCAGCATCGATCGGGGTAAAATCCCGGAGCATCCGCTCGTCAAAAAATTTGCGGCCCGACACGGTTTTGATGTGGATGATTTCGTGCTATTTGGTGGGGAAGACTTCGAATTGCTCTTTACGGTCCGCCCGCGGAGCTGGGAAAAAGTCCGGCGGGCTCTCAAACGCGTGGGCACGAGGGCTACTTTGATCGGACACGTAGCTAAGGGGAGAGGGGTTTTTATTCAGAGAGATGGAAAAACGCTGGCACTAGTGGACCGTGGGTATGAACATTTTAAATGAGAAAAAATACCTATTGGCGCTGACTCATGTGAATTTTGCATCTTCATGAAACAAACCCTGATGAACCTAGGGTAAACGTGCAGCTCAGAACCACTTGCTGAATCAGCGAAATCCAAAATATGTGTGGTGTTACTCACGGACAAAAAACTCGAACATGCCCGCTCGCACTTCTTCCAGTGATATCAATCTCTCAACTTTTCTTAGTTTAATCCCCAATCTAGAAGTAATGGGTTCGAGTAATTTGAAAACCTCTTCTTTTTTGGCCAACACTTCTTTTGGCAGATGTTGTATATTTTCAATTGTACTCAAAAATTTGTCCATAAACTCCGAGCTATATTTTGACGGTTTCGCCAGATGGGCGTTCAGAACAAAACCCGAACCACGATCCACGAGCAAAAGTGTGCATGGATAATAGGGTCTCTCCCCTTCCTTTACGCCGCCGGGAAAGTAGAAAAAATCAACTTCCCAAATTCCTCGCCCGCGCGGGACGGTTTTCCCGATTCTTTCCAAACGGGCTTCGTCTATCGGCTCGGCCACAACTTCCTTCTCTAACGGTAGAGGCTCCAACCACTCGTCTTTCCACTTTAGACCTCTCCCTTCTTTCTCGGAGACTCTGACCAGATACTGATTTTCTTTAGGTGGAACGAGCATGTCTTTGTCTTCTTTGAAGCGGAGGGCGACCACAATTGCTTGTTGTAAAGCCACCGTAAGATACCTCGCTTCATCTTTGGTCAGATACCAAGGAAGATACCCAGGTCGGTAGCTCCGGAATAATGGCCAAGACTTGCGTCCCCTGAACTTCAGCTTCAGCTCTTTTATCACCCGAAAATCCGGCTCCCGCAAAAATTTTCTGTCCTCAAACGAAACCATCAAGCACTTTTGAACGTGCAAAGCATCAATGTCATCGGGAGAAATTTCCCCCGACTGAATTTTCAAGTATCCCTCCAATCCCTCCGTGCCCAAGTAAACTGCTAAAGCGTAATGTTGCCCAAGTCTCCCCATCACACAACAATAACCGATCTCACCGCTCTCTGGATTTTGAACCCCGAATATATCAGAATCCCACATCCAGTCCCAGCACCTTATTCTCTTGAATTCCAGCGCTGCGTCGTACAAGTTTTTCCATTCTTGAATAGACGGCGGCAAATCTCCCATTTTATCCTTACGTTAAGTTTTTTCAAGGGTTCAATATATCTCTTCCCATCATAGGATTCTCGCTTTATGAACTACCACCACCTGAAGGAAATGGCTTCATGTAACTGTTCAAAGAGCTGGTGTCACAGTTCATACCCAATTTCGTCAAACGTCCTGCAGGTATGCAAAACCCGTAAGGGTTTGGGCAAACGATAACGATCCACCTATCTTCCCTAGTGTCCGAGTGCATAGACACCGAAGCGGAGAATCCCAAACCCTGCGCATCATTTTTTGTCCTCTTTTTCCCTGTAAATTATGTACACATTTCTCTTCTTGGGATAGCGGATCATCATGAGAGTAAATTTAACATTTTTGAGCCAAGTTCTCAAATTTTCTCTTCAACTTTTCATTTACTCCACACTTAGTATCCTCCAAGCGGCTCTATTACTGCAAACTTGCCTCCGGGTCTCAGGACCCTTATCACCCTCCTGCTCACGTGAGTGTATATCTTCGTCTCCTTTTGCCTTTTCCCCAGCGATTCCAGTAAGTGTCTCGGATCGGCCCCGCTTTCCAGCAAATATCGCAAAGCTGTGTTAGCGGGCGAACGGTTTTCGATCTTTCTCACCAAGTCCCTGGAAAACGCGAGCATCGGGATTGTTTTCAATTTTCCTAACTGTTACCTCTGGCATCCTCTGCACACCTTTCTGGGCGAGACATTTCCACCATCCCGCCGGGGTTTAGACCACTAAAATGAAAAAGTCGTGCCTCCGCAACCCTCATAACTATACTTTCCATTGTGTTTCTGGGGTCAAATTTGAATCTCCGCGCGATCATTGATGGTTTGAGCTTCCAAGAGAAGAAAGTCCTGATTACACTCCAGCAACTCGATGGGAAAGCGGAAGCCAGGGCCCTCGCCAAACGGGCGGGCTTTGATCAGTCGGCGGTGATGCGTGCTGTGCTCACCTTATCCGAACACGGTTTGGTGAAAAGCCAGGAGAAAAAATTTTCAAAGGCCATTCTTCTTCCTGAGGGTCAGGAGTACGCGCGCGATGGATTGCCTGAACGGAGGATGCTCGCGACACTGGCCAGCTGCGGATCGGGATCCATCGACGAAATAGCCGCCCAAGCCGGTCTGAATGAAAAACAAATGCACATAGCCCTCGCGTGGCTGAAACGCAAGGGGTGGGCAGAATTCCGGCGACAAGACGATAAAACGATCCTGAGCATCACCGAATCCGGGAAATCGGCTGCCACAGAAAAAAGCGCCGAGGAGCTCATCCTCGAGTCCTTGCTCTCCGGGCCTCGGGATACCAGTAAGTTACCCCCAGAGCTGAACGAAGCACTTCAGATTTTGGTGCGGCGGGGGTTAGTGGAAATCGATGAAAAAACAGAGCGGGAGCTTGAGCTTACAGAACTGGGGAAGCGGGTCCTCGAGCACGGAGTGGAAGCTATCGAGGAAGTAAGCGAATTGACCCACGACCTGCTCGTGAGCGGACGCTGGCGTGAGGTCAAGTTCAGACGGTACAACGTCACCGCCCCCGGCGAACCGGTGTATCCAGGAAAAATACACCCACAACAGGAAATCATAGACGAGCTACGCGAAATACTGCTCGAAATGGGTTTCGCCGAGATAAAGGGAAGAATCGTGGAATCTGAGTTTTACAATTTTGACATCCTTTTTCAGGCTCAGGACCATCCCGCCCGCGAAGTACACGACAGCCTCTCCATTTCCAGGCCCAGCAGAACCAGGTTGCCCCCTCGCCCGCTGCTCAGACGGGTGGCAGCAGCGCACGAGCGTGGAGTTGCTGGATCCACTGGGTGGGGCTACAGATTCGACCCAAAGATAAGCCAGAGGTCGGTGCTGTGCTCCCAGACCACCGCCGCCACCATTCGGTACCTCGTCTCACGACCGAGGCCACCGGTCAAGGTCTTTGCCATAGATCGTGTCTACAGGCACGAAAAAATTGATTACAAGCACCTGGCGGAGTTCTACCAGGCCGAAGGCATAGTAATGGATCGCGGCCTGACATTGAGAGATATGCTTGGGTACCTGAAACTTATCGTGAACAAGCTTGGATTTGAAAAAATAAGGTTCAGGCCCAGCATGTTCCCGTTCACCGAACCTTCTGTCGAGGCCGATGTTTACCATCAGAAAAGAGGGGAATGGGTCGAAATACTCGGTGCGGGGATATTCAGGCCGGAGGTTGTCAACCCGCTCGGCATCGATTATCCTGTCCTGGCGTGGGGGATAGGCCTCACGAGATTGATAGCAATACGGCTGGAACTGGAAGACATCAGAAGGATATTCTGCAACGACCTCAGGTGGATATCCACGCGTATCACCTCACGCTGGAGGGGCGGATGATATGCCAAACATAAATGTAAATTACGGCGATCTCTGCAAATTGCTCGGTAGGCGCGTCGAGCTGGAGCGACTGAAATGGCATCTGATGATGCTCGGGATCGAGACAGAGGTATGCGGCGATGAGCTCAGACTCGAGATCCTGCACAACCGTCCCGACCTGTTGAGTCCAGAGGGTGTAGCACGTGCGCTGTCCGGGTTTCTCGGCCTGAAACCCGGATTACCCGACTACAAAATTGAAGCCTCCGGAATCTCGGTGGAGGTGGATCCAAGCACCAAATCCATCCGTCCGTTTATAGCCGCCGGGGTGGTAACAAACGTTGAACTTACCGACGAAGCCGTGGCCTCGCTCATGCAGGTTCAAGAGAAGCTTCACGCCTCCCTGTGCAGGAATCGCCGGAAGGGATCGATAGGTGTCTACGATCTCGACAAAGTAACTCCTCCCATCACATACACATCCGTTCATCCGGAAGGCATCCGTTTCGTGCCTCTTGACTTTAACCGGGAACTGACTCCCGCACAGATTCTACGCGAACACCCAAAGGGAATCGAATACGGAAAGATAATCCAGAACCTGCCGAGGTACCCCCTTCTCCTCGATTCAAAGGGAACTGTACTTTCCATGCCGCCGATCATAAACAGCGAAGACACCAGAGTAACAAACAACACAAAAAGGTTTTTCATCGACGTCACGGGGACGGAAGAACGTGTGGTGAATCAGGCGCTGGTTATACTGATGACCGGGCTCGCCGAACGCGGATTTAAGCTGGGGTCCGTTACGGTCAAGTATCCCAACAGGAAAATTCGCACTCCGTCCCTCGCGCCGAAAAGATGGAAACTAGATGTGAGACACGTAAACGAGACCATAGGACTCACCCTCGACCCGAAAAAGGTGGCAGAAATCGCCAAATGCATGCGCTACGGAATTTCTGGAATAAAGGGAAACTTAATAACGTTGCTTTCCCCAGCGTACCGGACCGATCTCATGCATGAGGTCGATCTAATCGAGGACATCGCAGTGGGATACGGCTACGACCGTCTTGAGCCCACACTGCCAAAAGTTGTGACGATAGGAGAAAAGGCCTCCATCGAAAAAATGAGCGATAGGGTAAGACGTGCCCTCACCGGCCTGGGCTTCACCGAGATGATGACCTACACCCTAACGAACCCACACGTGAGCTTTGAATTGATGAGGACAAGAGGGGAGGCAGTGGAGATAGCAAATCCCATATCAGAGGATTACACAATTGTCAGAAATTCGTTGCTTCCATCGCTCATGCTGGCCCTAAAGGAAAATCGGCACAACCCCCTCCCCCAGAAGATCTTCGAAGTGGGCGATGTGGTGGTACTTGACGAGAACTCTGAAACCGGGGCAAGAAACGTGAGACGGGTCGGAGCTGCGGTGATCGGTGATGGGTTTGGGTTCACATACATCAGAGGGGTAGCCGAGGCCGTGCTGCGGGAGCTTGGTCTTGTGCTAGAACTCCGGCCAGTGGATCACCCGAGCTTTTTGGATGGGCGTGCAGCCGAGCTAATAGCGAACGGCAGACGTCTTGGGATAGCTGGGGAGCTCCATCCAGAGGTCATCCTCGGATTTGAGCTTGAGCATCCTGTGTCGGTCTTCGAAATCGATCTTGAGGTAAAATGATTACCTGACCTTCAAAGCGTACTTTCCGGGTTTGGTGATATTGAGACGTTTGGCTATCTCGGAGTTTTCTACTTCCCTTATCACCACGTAACCCGTCCAATCTTCAGAAAGGGAGGTCCCACCACAATTCGGACATCTATCCTCTTCCGTGATAAAATTACAGTCTCGGCAGGCTTTCTCACTCAAGCTTTCTCCCCCTTGCGTGCCTCTTCGATCCACTCCAGTTTTCCGAGACCGGGCTGCCGCATTGTGAGGCCTATCTTTCCTCCCTTACCTCTCTTCAAACTCACGCTCACCACGCGAGCCCTCACTTTGTCACCCTCTTTCAGCGCTCGTTTGGACTCCTTGCCGTAAAGAACTCCCTTCTTTTTGTCGTAACTGACAAAGTCATCCATGACCTGAGAAACGTGAACCAGCCCATCTATTGGACCCAGACGAATGAAACTCCCAAACTCAACTATCTCGACAACCTCTCCGAGGACGACCTCGTTGATCTCCGGCTTGTAGACAAGCGCGTCGAACACGACATCGTGGTAGCTCGCGCCATCTCCCATTATGACCCTGCCCACACCGACCTCCCTGAGCTCGGTTATCGCCAAAATTGTACCGATGTCTTTGTCGGTCAGGCCCTCGTAATTCTTCTGGAGTATGTCCATCACGGCCTCCTCCGTTGGCTCTGAGAACCTGACCGGAGGAACTCTGACGGTGTCCTCCACGGTGACTATTTTATACACGCTCTCATCCCGATCTCACGATTTTCCATTTTCTTTTAACTCAACTCCTTATAAAGGCTAGAGAACTGGGTTCTGCGCTGGTTTTGGAGCATGAGCCTACACGATTGATATCGCTTTTGGATGCGGGCCGAGACAGGGGTGTAAAAACCCACGAGGTGACGCGGATGAACCCAAAACGCCCGGCCTGCGGAGCGGGTTCTTAGAACGGCCTCAGCCTGAGCGGCCAAGTGTAAGAAACGCAAATCATGCGGAAAGTTCAACGAGCGAACGGGGACGCCGTTCTGACACTTGAAAGTTGATGAAGTTAAAAAATCACAGGAGTGGTCCAATGAGGAGCGCTATCATGGACATGAGTTTAATTAATATATTGAGTGACGGCCCGCTACAATCTTTAAAAGGATCTCCCACCGTATCACCTATCACGGCTGCCGCATGAGTTTGCGAGCCCTTCCCGCCGAAGTGCCCGAACTCGATGTATTTTTTAGCGTTATCCCACGCTCCACCGGCGTTTGCCAACGTAATTGCAAGCAGGAACCCAGTAACTATCGCCCCAACCAGCATACCGCCCAAAGCTGCGGGACCGAGCAGCAATCCGACAGCCACAGGGGTTACCACAGCCAGCGCGGCGGGAGTCACCATTTTCTTTAAAGCGGCTGTCGTGCTGATCTCAATACATTTCTTGTAATCGGGTCTCGCCCTCCCTCGCATGAGCCCCGGGATCTGCCTGAATTGCCTGCGCACCTCTTTGACCATCAGGAAAGCGCCATGTCCAACCGCCTGCATGGTAAGCGCGCAGAACACGAAAGGCAACATCCCTCCTACGAAAAGTCCAATGACGATCAGGAAACCGTTTGAACCAACGATGTCGAGAGCTGGGATATTCGCAGCCTCGGTATATGCTGAAAACAGAGCAAGTGCCGTTAGTGCTGCTGAACCAATTGCAAATCCTTTACCTATCGCGGCCGTTGTATTTCCAACTGCGTCCAACCTCTCGGTGCGCGTCCTCACTGTTCGCCCCATCCCAGACATCTCGGCTATTCCTGCCGCATTATCGGCGACCGGCCCGTAGGTGTCGATGGCAAGCGTCATGCCCAGAGTGCTTAACATTCCAACCGCAGACATCGCTATCCCGTACAGCCCAGCGAAATAGAAGGCCAACCCAATTGCCACACATACAGCAATTACTGGGATTACCGTGCTTAGCATGCCCACTGAGAATCCACTGAGGATGTTCGTTGCGGGACCCGTCTGGGATGAAACGGCAATAGTTTTCACAGGGGAAAATCTGTTTTCGGTGTAATACTCTGCTGAAACGCCGATCAAGATTCCGGCAATGAGTCCGACCAGCAACGCGTAAAATATCTCGAGCACACCTATGAAAAACCAGACGAGGAAAAACGACACCGCTGCCATCAGGATTGCGCTTCCAAACACTCCTTTGTTGAGCGCTCCGTGGAGTGATTTTATCCCCTCGCCTTCACCTGGCCGTACAAAAAATGTCCCGATGATTGAGCAAAATATCCCCGCCGCGGCGAGAAGCATGGGGAGCACCACAGCGTCTGTCTGCCCCAGCGCGACACCTCCTATGGTGACTCCAGCGAAACCCATCACCATCGCTGCTATGATCGATCCCACGTAGGACTCAAAAAGATCCGCCCCCATCC
>CAZMCI010000002.1:18959-21706 GCA_964564905.1 Hadarchaeota archaeon (SeqCode)
ACATTATCCGCGATCACGGCAGGATTCCATGGGTCGTCCTCAGGAATTTTAGCCTCGACCTTTCCAACCAAGTCTGCACCCATGTCCGCCGATTTTGTGTAGATACCACCTCCAACCCGCGCGAAAAGGGCTATCGAACTAGCCCCGAAGCCAAAGCCCACAATTATTCCGGGATTTCTAAACAGGAAATAGAAGATGCTCACGCCCAAAAGCCCGAGGCCAACCACACACATGCCCATCACCGCGCCGCTTGAAAAACCGACCTTTAGCCCCTTGCCAATGCCTTTCCTGGCGGCTTCCGCCGTTCGGGCGTTTGACTTTGTAGCTACCCTCATCCCCACGTTGCCAGCCAGCGCCGAGAAAAATGCCCCGACCACGAAAGCTATAGCGGTGGGGTAGTTCATAACTAGTGCTAGAATCAATGCCACGATGACCGCGTAGACTACCATCACGCGGTACTCCTTGTTGAGAAACGTCATGGCGCCACGGTAGATTACGTCCGAAAGTTCCCGCATCTGTGGTGTTCCAGCAGGCTGTCTTAAAATCCTAAAAGTCAGGTACCCCGCGAATGCGAGTGCCATCACACCAGCTATCGGAACTAATATCACAGATTCAAATCCGAACATGTCGCAACCTCTAAACTTGGCCGTCTAATGATAGATGAGACCTCTGGCGTAAATAGATAACTGGGACACCAGCGCGTCGAAGTCTTCTCCGAAGTACGGAATCCGTGGTTCCAACGGCGCATCCTTTTTTTACGGCCAGTCTCACGATGCAATCATCCGCCTCGCCCCTCATTCTCACAACAACTCCATGCCTGGCCAGCGAGAGCCCGATCCTCGCAG
Source organism: Hadarchaeota archaeon (SeqCode) (assembly GCA_964564905.1). Lineage (GTDB taxonomy): Archaea > Hadarchaeota > Hadarchaeia > Hadarchaeales > Hadarchaeaceae > B75-G9. Next base: position 19,805 of record CAZMCI010000002.1, read on the forward strand.
CTGTCCTTTCTCTTGGCCTTCCGTGAGCTGAAATCTGCTCAAGTTCTTTTACGACCGGACTTGGAACAAGCAACTCAAATCGACGTTCAACCAGTCTCTCAAGTTCTCTCAGGATGTCGACACCGAAGGTTCCAGGAAGCATGAGAAAATTCGTGTCCGCGATGATCTGCAAAAAATCCCTCGCTCAGAGGATGATACCGTGCCCGATCAAACGCCATCTGCCGGAGACCCTGCGGCTCAACGCTACCCGAGCACCAGCTCCAGCACAAACCGGAATCTTCAGCTTCACGGTCGCTTTATCCTTTCTGGCGCTGGTTACCATCCCCACCGTGGTTGCCGTCCCGATGTTCATCATAAGCGGCTCACCGGTCACCAAGGGTTTCACCTCGAGCTCCTCGTCCAGCCCCACAACCCTCCTCATAAGATGTACCTCCAGCTCGAGTGTCTCGCGTACCTCCGGGAGGGTTTCAGGAGTTCCCAGCACAGAGCCGACCAACGTGTCCCCCTTCGTCATGGAGGGATCGAGCAGTGTCCCGACCCCTATCAGCCCTCCCGGGAAGGCCTCTTTCAACGAGCTCTCCATCGCATGAAGGCTGACCACTTTCGAATTCAAACGCTGCCATGTCGTTCTTCCCTCTCTGGTCACCCTGATCCCGGGTCGTATCTCTATCTCATCACCGATCCTGAGCTTTCCCTGGAGAAGAGAACCTCCGAGAACACCTCCCACCAGTTTTTCCGGTTTGGTCCCAGGACGATTCACGTCGAAGGATCGGGTGACGTGCATGCGGGGGGGTTTGGTTGGATCACGTTTTGGAGTGGGGATGTGCTCCTCCACCGCCTGAATCAGCTTGTCCATATTGGCCCTGTGAACCGCGGAGATCGGGATTATCGGAGCATCTGCGGCAAACGTGCCGGCAAGAAAATTCCTGATCTGATTGTAGTTTTCGACGGCCTTTTCACGGGAAACCAGCTCGACCTTGTTCTGCGCGACCACCAGGTTGCGCACACCTATGATGTCCAGCACCATCAGATGCTCCTTGGTCTGGGGTTGAGGGCACGGCTCGTTCGCTGCGATGACCAGTATCGCACCGTCCATCACGGCGGCTCCGGAGATCATGGTGGCCATCAGCATCTCGTGCCCCGGAGCGTCCACGAAGGACACGCGACGCCTCAACTTCGTGGGAGCTCCACAATAGGGGCACTTTTTCTTTGTGCTATATCTACCGCATTTGGTGCACACCATGAATGAGGTATCGGCGTAACCCAGACGTATGGTGATGCCACGACGGATTTCCTCGCTGTGGGTGTCCGTCCACACGCCGGACAGGGCCTCGGTGAGCGTTGTGTTGTGAGAAACTATGCCTCCAAATCCGGAAATGAAGTTGTTGTAATATGGGACTGCGAGGTCAACGACATGGCCATTGTATAAAATCTCTTCAATTTTTGTTATCTTGTCATAAAAAACGTGCTCGGAGAAAAGGACTCTCAATTCGCCCAGTTTTCTTTTCGCCTCGTGAAGTCTGCGATTGCATAAGTCCTTCAATTTTTGTAAAACTTCGGGCCGATGCTGTTTCCTCCATCGGTTGAGGGTCGTTTTTCCTATGCCGAGTTCCATCGCTAGCAAACTATCGCTGATTCCAAATTCCTTTTTCAAAAGAGCGAAATCGTCTGTGTTTAGGATGGCCTCCAATTTAGAAATCCTTTTTTCAAGGTCCGGTAACATAAGTTCAAACATTTTTTCAGATACCGTGTTTCTAATCCTGCAGGAGGGTAGGGCCCAGTACCATTTTCTCTTGGCAATCAACTTTTTCCTACACTCGCCCGTTCCGTCCCACGTGCGGAGCTTACCCACTTTCATGCCCAGCTTCAACAAAAGCTCCTTGAGAACCGAGTAACTGACAG
>CAZMCI010000002.1:21716-52463 GCA_964564905.1 Hadarchaeota archaeon (SeqCode)
TTTTTTATGTCAGTCAAATATTTGATTATTTTTCTCTCCACTTCTTCGTCCTTTATCCCGATTTTTTCCAAGAATTTGGCGAGCCCATCCTTACCGCTAATTTTCAGCTGGTAGTATTCTCTTTTTATCCTGGTCCCATTGGCGGCGTACTTCTGCACGCGTGAGAGTATCGGTCTGATCCCGTTATTCATGAGCAAAAGTGCGAGTATCTGAGTACTTTTTCTGTTCGCTTGCGTCACGACGATGCTGTCACGGTTGAACTCTCCTTTCAAGGTCATGAACCATCTCAAGAAAACCATTTGAAGCTCTCTACCCACGGATAGTACCCAGGACGGAATAGGCGACTCTCTTGATGTACCTGCTATGATGTGAAATTTTTTGTCAAGATACTGTAGGAAAGTCCGCCCGCTGAACTCGTAATCAATTTCACCTACTTTTCTGAACTTGATTCCAAACTCCTTCACCGAAATATCAAAAAACTCCTTCAACAGGTTCAAGTATTTTTTCTGGGTTACCCGAAGTTTATTTTTGCCTTTCCCGCCTTCAGCGCATACGAATGCCATCCACTTCATCAGGTCTGCGGATACTTTAGCGTCCTTAAAACTCGTGATCTTACAGCTGTCCTTTTTGGGACAAATAATCACCACGTCATCGGGTAAGTGGGGCTTGGGCAAATCGAGAAATACTCCGATTATTTTTCTCTTCACATCTTCCGACAATCCATTATGGTTGAAGGAGTCCGTTAAATGTTGTCTGGTAACCCCGATTCTGTTGGCCAGCTCGTCCCCCCTAAGTCCATATAGAACCCTCAGCTCGTTTATTTCCTCATCCAAACAGTGGTCAAATTCCGTGAAATTTTTTGTCTTTTTCTTCAGCTCGTCAAATCTCGGGGCATCGATCACGATGTGCTCTTTCCTCAAATCATCGATGTACCCATCAAATCTTAAGCCTTCGTGAAGACTGACCTTTTTCAACGTTGAAATATAATCCCCAGATTTGAGCATGTCGGCTCGGACCCACTCCAGTTTCCCAGTCCGGTTGACCAAAAATGGATGATTCGGTGTCGTGGTGAGCTCTCTCCCAGATGCCGTGCGGACCCTGACCATCTTGCCTTTATAAGGTTGAAGGTAAACAAATGCCTTGGTTTTAACAAAATCTAATTTATCGTCCAAGCAATACGCGTTGAGACCGACATCGTAAAATTTCCCTTCCCCGTCTTCTTTGATCAGGGTGCCCTTTTCTCCCACCAACTTAACGAGATCCCTGCCTGTCAAAATATCATTGTTTACGAGGACGAAATCGTCTAAGCTAACACACTTTCCATGATCTATGTGCCCAACCAACCCTATATTTACATCTGCCTGCGGCATCCAAACACCCAGCTGTTATAGCTCATTTTACTTTAAGCGATTTTTGGGGAGGAGAGTCACCGAATGCATCCGTCCTTATTCTCCCTGTTTTGTGGTTCGAATCACTCTTTTTGAAAAGGATAGAACTCGTTTTTTGCCAACAAATTGTTTTTTAGAAGTCTGGAGCTTAAAATGTTGCTCCCCATCACCGGCCACTAAGCCGCTTTCGCCCCGGCTTCCTTCGGTGCTAAAATCTCCTCTATGGGTTTCTCCCCGCGCTTCACTATCTTGGTGTTTACCTGAACGATCGCTTCGGATATCCTGCACCCGCGGACGCGCTTTCTGCGACGCTCACCGCGTTTCCGGGGATTGAAACCTGGCCCTCCGGAGAGGATGATGCTCGTCCGTCCTGCTCCGGCCACATCTGGGCGCATAGGAAAACCATCCCTGTCGGTCCCTCCAGTCACCTGCAGCTCGTATCCCCGCAAACCAACGATCTCCCCCCCAAACTTGTCGCCTATCCTGAGCCCAACCAGTCTGCGGGCTTCAGGACCCCGTGCCTCCAGTTTGTAGCTCTTGCCTGTCTCTGGATCCGCCACGACCACCTTAAAGGGCATTGTTTCACCTCACATCTAAGAAACATCCAACTATCCCCCTCTCGGTTCATAAGACTTTCTGAATCATTTCTGGAAAGCGTGTCATCGATCTTTTTCCAGACTTGGGCGATGAAAGATAGATATATTGTTATTTTCGACGAAAGATTGGAAAACGATGAAAAAAGTCCTCCTCGCTGCTGGCACGATATGCCTGTTCGTTTTAGTTGGAGCAGCGGGGATGTCTATCGTGTCGGAGAACGAAGAATGGAGAGCTGGCGTCCAAGTCGTAAGTACCATCCTTACCATGTTGATATGTTCATCTTACTTTCTGATACCGAAAAGGTCGGTGAAGACCTGGTACCGCATTCTGATGGGATGGGCCGCTGTGCTCATGTTCAGCTACATTCTCTCAATCGTCATCCCTGGAACCAAACCATATAACATGGGCACGGAGAGGCTGGCAAAGTTCCTACCATGGTTCCTAGTCCCCATTGCTCTCCTCGCTTTCCCAATCTGGCTGATTTTCGTGGTGTTCTACTTGATGTTCGCCCGTGAGGCCCTCTATCCCGATGCCGAACTGAAAATCACCCGGAGGCCTGTTTTGATCCTGCTGGCGTCGATCGGGATCATCTTCGGTTTTCTCAACGGACTCCAGGTGCTCCCGGGGGAGTGGGGCCCGCTAGGTCTGAACGAAACGGCCATCTTCGGCATGGTGTATGGTTTTCTCATCCTGCTCAAACCTCCAAAGCAAATCAATTTGCTCATGGCACTCGTGATGGGATTCTTCCTGCTCGCGTACGTTATGCAGCCTCCGGGGATGGATACCGGGTTTGGATACGCCCTCGGGTTCCTCTGGGGTGAGCCATTTAACCTGGGGGCGCTCACCGACGTCATGATTGCGCTGGTCTTCTTCCCCGCCTCGATCATGCTAATCCGGCGGGCTAGGAGATGGTAAAGTGAAAGGACTCGAAGGGGCGTACGCCGGACTCACTCCACAAGCGGGGTTCCTGATCCTGATCATCCTGGCCACCGTGTGCATCGCGCTCTATCTGGTCTATCGACGGAAAGTTTCGAAAAAGACCCTCATCCTCCTCTCCATCATCTTCTCCATAGGTTTTCTCTCATCGGTCGCGGGTGTTCTCGCCTCACCTCTCATCTCTGGTGTGGACGGGCCGTATTACCCCTATTCGGTACGCGAACTCCTGGAGGGAGACGGGCTGGAGGAGCCGGATCAACCGGTGGTGTTCTACGCCATGGCGATTTTCGCCGTTGTAATGGGGGACATCACGCTCGGGGTGAAGCTTGCCCAGGCCCTTTTCCCGAGTCTTTTCATCCCAGTTGGTTTTGCGCTGATCTTCTATCTGACAAAAAAAGAACAACTGTCGCTATTCATGGTGGCGCCGCTGGTGTTTATAGCCTGTGCGCTCGCTGCAAAGATATGCATACTGAAGAACATGGCCGCGATGGTGCTGGCCCTTCTCTTCTATCTTTTCTTCATCAAATTGGCGAGAGGAGAGGGCAGGACACTAGATTTTCGGATCCGGAAGCTGCGTGCCGTGCTGAACGAGAATTTCCTCATCTCGCTTTTCCTGTTCGGGATGACGGCACTCACTCACTTTCTGACCGCGGGCTTCGTCTTCATAACGGTGGTCGCACACTTGGCTTTTCAGCTGGGTTACTTCAGGCGTCTCCCGATGCACGAGCTGGCGTTCACGGGGGTCCTGGTGATGGTGATATCGGCGGGGTTGTTGCTTCCGATCGGGGCTAGAGTTCTCTCCATCACCAACTCGTTCGCGGAGGGGGCCCTCCCGATCCCGACCGAACCATTTCCATTCCGGCTCTCGAGCTCCCCCGAATCCCCAGCGTACCACTTCCTCCCGCTCATCATGCTGAGCATTGCAGCGTTTTACTTCATGATAAAGGAGCGCAAATATCCAAGCTGCGTGCTGGGAGTATCCCTGCTCACGGGGCTCCTGTGCGTCCAGCCGTGGGTGATCGATCCGCTCTACGGGTTCAGGTTCGGTTTCCTCACCTTGCTGAGCATAATCCCGATGATAGCCCTAGGGGCTTCCCTCACGAGAAAGCACCACCCGAAGGTCTCAGGGAGCTTTTTCTGGGTCTTTGCCCTGTTCTGCGTCGGAATGTTTGTAGGAATGGGACTCACGGCCGGACCACTTGGCCCGGGTGCCCTCACGGTGGAGCAGTGGGAGTACTCTGCCGGGTTGAGGGAGCAGCTTCCCGACAACTGTGTGCTCACGACCGGATACCCGGAATATATCCTAGAGTATGAGTACTGGGACAAACTTATATTCGACCGTGATGTGAAACCGCTCTGCGACGTGGAAGAAGCACCCCTTTCTCTCGAGGAGATCTCAACGAGACTCGTGGACAGACAGTACGAGTTCCAGCAGCCGTGTCTACTTCTGATCCCACACCAAGCCATTGATGACGAGAACCTTCGAAGGCTCGGACTGAAGAATACGGGGATCCAAAACCAAAAAACCGCGGTGCTCGAACTCAGAGACGAAATCGCGTTTTTGACGGACCTGGGGGACGAAGTTCCGATCAACGTCGATATCCTCGTTTCACTGCCTGACCTGGAAAACGAAGGTTGGATACATCGCTCACTGAGAAATCGAGATATCGAGATGGTCGAACCCATTGAGTGGGCCACTTTAAGTGGAGAACTGGAAGAACGGGAGAACGAAAGGGGAAAACTGTGTCTGTATCTAACCGATGGCTGGCGTGCAGAAAACTTGCAGGCGGGAAGCCTGGAACTTAGCACGGTAGCGAGCAATGAGTTCTATGTCGTCCTGCGTCTCAAGAATACCCCTCATTGGGGAAACGCCGAATGGGAAAACCTCCCGGTGGAACCCGACCACGAAGAAGAACCTTCCCCACCACATGAATTCGTGATGAACTCGAACCCCCTCTTCGCATTCATCTTGTTTCCGATTGAACTCTCTGAGATCCTGTACGGGACGGCAGCGTACGGGGTCGTGAAGCTCCTTATCGCCGTGCCGCTCACGGTGGGGCTGATTGGACTGGTGCTCCGGCTCTGCGTCGACGTGTGGGCCCATCTTCACAGAAGCTCTCACCTGTCAAAGGAAGGCCGGAGATGATGTCCGAAAAAAGAGGTCTTGTGGACTGGAGCGGGCTGAAGCGGAAAAAACTTTTGAACCGCCTGTTCGCCCTGATCTTCACCTCGATCATCGTCACGTGGATGATCAGGTTCGCATCGTCGTTGATTGAACGCGGACTGGTTCCGGCGACCGTTCACCCGTTCGTGTTTGCGATCGTCATGTACTCGAGCGGTCTGGTGGGTTATCCCCTGATAGTCACCGGGCTGCTCGAGGAGATCCGAAGTCCGACTCTGGACTTTAGACTGCACCGAAGTAAATCCTGGATTTCCACCGGGATTTTTCTCCTCGGGATTTTCATGCTCGTAAACCTCGTTCATGCCATCTGGTGGTCGGGAGATCCGGATCTCTTCCGGCACTGGGTGCTCGACAGCCTGTTCATGGAGACGAGTTCGTTCTCGCTGATGTTCGGAATTCTTTTCATGACGAGGTCAACGCCTCGAAACTCGCCCAGCTATCGGCTGATGTTAATTGGGGCGATCCTGTTCGAAATTTTTTGTTTTGGCTTTATCTATCTCCCAGCTGCCCTTGGGATTCCGATAGGCGGAGACCCATACGCCGACTTCTGGGGCAAGACGATTTTCACGCTGTGGTTCTGGTGGGATTTCCTCTCCGAGCTGGTCATCTTGGTGGCCGGGATATGGTTGTTGAAAAGGGGGAAGCTATGAAAGTTCCTCAGTAAGGACGACGCATAAATACGTGCCGCTGGAACATTTTTTATTGGAGAGGGGAGATGGTGTCTCTCAAAATTTCAGTAAAAAAGACTACCATTCTCATTCTCGTGCTTACCATCTTAGTTTTCTTCTATTTCTGGACCGGGCAAGAAATGCCCCGTCTCCCCCAGTACTGTGAGGAAACTATCCGCTCCCTCATCCCGGTCTACTGGGTCCTCCTGATCGGGGGGCTCGCTTACACCATCCATCGAGCTGGCTTGAAGTCGGTTGTGCGAGCGCTGCCCGTCTCGCCCCTTTGGATACTCTATATCACCTTTTTCGCCTGTCCGATCTACGAAGCTGTGGTGGCCCCCATAGTCATTCGCAACTCTTTCGTCCCGGCCTATCCGTCCAGCATCCTCTGGATCTTAGCCCCGTTCATCTTCTTCCTCCCCCTCGTCTGCTTCTTCTTTTACTGGTGGAACTCCGGGCGCAAACTGCCGGCGAGCGTCTTTATGACCCTCATTTTGGCTATGGCCGCGGCGTTCAACGATTATACCTCAGACCTCCAGGTGAACGTCTACCTGGGGCACATCATCCTCGTTCCACTGTTTATCGGTTGGACACCTATGAAGTTAATCCAGCTCGCTAAAAGTGAGAGGAAGAAACTTTGGATTGCATTGGCGCTCCCGGTCATTCTACTGCTCGGTAATCTGTACACGGGGGCTCTCTCTAAACTCCTTGCGTAGTTTCTAACCCCGCTTTTTTCTTCGCGAACCCGCAGCCGTGGCGATGAGCCCACCGATGAGTACCAAAATAACCCACAGTTGTTCTTCCGTCGCAGCGAACATCGCAATGCCTGCGAGCATTATCAGCAGGCCCACCAAGGCTACGGCGGTCCATGTGGAAGGTTTCAACTTCTCACCACCTTTCTTTAATTACACCTGTTCTTTAATCATTTCGGGGAGGAAATTCTAATTTAGGTGGTTGCTGATCCGATGCTCGCGCTCTAGCATGCACAAACCCAAGCGGTTTTATAAAGTGCGTATTAACACCATTACGTGAGACTCCTCACTATCGCGCTAACCATCGCGCTTTTGGTGCTCGTTTCTCCAGTCCGTGCCGCTGATGATCTGATAGTCGAGAGCGGGAGCACACAAGTGATAGAAAATCAGGTTTTGGTGATTGATGGTGACATCGTGGTCGAGCCTGGAGCAACTTTGATCATCAGAAATTCCGATGTCACGGTCAACAGCCATTACAAGAACCAGTACTGGGTGCGCGTGGGGTCGGACGCAACTCTACTCGTCGAGGGCTCGGTGCTGCGCGAGGGTCCCGTCCCGAACTTGGCCTCGCTGGGCTCCTTCGGCGGGATCGAAAACTTCAGGTTCGGTGAGACCGTCATCGAGCCGGAGGCGGGCGCGCAGGTCATTCTCAGAAACTCCACCTCGGAGCCGCGCATAGGGCCGGGCGAGGGGAGCTCGGTTGTGCTGGAGTCGTCGTATCTTTCGATCCTCTTCTGGAGATCGCTCCCTTCGGTGAGCACCGTGGTGGAGAACTCGAGCATTCAGATGATACACATCTGGCTGAACGGGGAAACCGAGGAAAACGTGGAGCTCGCTGGGCTTCGCGGCGGGGAAGAGCTGGATTTCGATCTCTCTGTTGAGGAGGCGAGTCTAGCGGTCGAGAACTCTTGGGTAGGAAGGTACTCGGTCGCGCTGTGGATGAGTTACCCGAATGTCGATTGTAGAAAGCAAGTGACGATCAAGGATTCGGAGCTGAGCGAGATTTTTGCGGTTTTTCCAAAGGGCTCCGAGGTCAAGCTCTGGGGGATAGGTCCCGGCTTCTTCGAGAACTGGAACATCCATGAAAACATGGAGGAAAACGGCGCCCCATGGAGTTTGTACCTGGAAAACGTTTCGCTGGAGAAGTGGAAGCTCGATTTCCACGGGACAGCTGAGATCGAGGACTCGCGCTTTCACTTGGACACGTGGGACCGGGCGGAGGTCACCGTGAGGCGCTCGACCATCGTCTCTAACCACCACGCGCGCGGAGGGCACATCAGGTTCATAGACTCTGTCATTTCCGATCGGGAAGATCACCCTACTGGGGTTCGTCTTCTCTATCAGCCGTTCGCAGAAAACTACAACCCAATCTACCTGTACGAGTTCGAGAACTCCACACTTGGGCCCCATGCGGAGTTCGAGTTCACTGACGACAACATCGCGTGCGAGTTCCGCGGAGAGCTTGAGATGCTGGTTCCGCCGGAGCTCATCCACTGGTTTGGAGGAACGGTCACGCGGAAGTTCCCGATCACGGTTGTGGACGAAAACGGGAAACCGGTAGCAGGCGCAGGGCTCGAACTCTACACGCAGGACAATCAGCTGCTCTGGAAAGGAGAGACGGATGAGGGCGGAAGCGCGTCTGTGACCTTGGTGTTCGGAAAAGACAACTATGAGCAGGAGTTCGAGCTGAGGTGCTGGTTTGAAAATGAGGAACTTCAGACGACGCTCAGTTTCTTCAGCTCCACCCCGATCATCTTGGCTCCAGAAGGCGTCCTAGCGAGAGAAGGTATTAAGTTGTGGGAAATTACGGCTGCCTTAAGACCAACCGTGTTTGTTTTGACTGTGGGTGTCTTCTGGCTTGCTTTGCGCGCCCAGCGCAGAAGAAAGCGGCCACTGGATGTCTTCGGCCCGCATCCGGCTTGGGTTATGGCTGCAACGTACTGGTATGGTCCTATCTACGATACGGTGGTGGGTCCGCTGGCCGGTTTGGGAGTCATGAGTCCGGGTGCCTTGGCGCCCTTGGCGTACGCCTTCTTTGCCCCGCTCATGGCGGCGTTCTTCTACGCTGCAGCATATCTCTGGAGGACCGGGCGCCCGGTGCTAGCCGTGGCATCGGTGGCCGGTCTGAATCTATACGCCTCCACGGTTTTCGATTACCAAGCGGACACAACGCTTGACTTCATGGTTCGCCACCTCGCGCACGGCTCTGTGTGCTTTCCTCTTCTGTTTCTCGGGGTCATGTGGGCCACTAAGAACTGGAGACGAAGAATGGTGTTGATCCTTTCACTCGTCGGGATCTTGGTGGTTGGAAACTGTATTTCAGGAGCGGCTTTTGGCAGGGGGGTGTAAGCATCAAGCTGTGGGAGATCACGGCCGCTCTGAGTCCGACTGTGTTCCCCGTGGTTTTGACCATCTTTTTGTTTGCGTTGCGTGCCCAGCGAAGGAGAAAACAAACGCTTGACCTCTTCGGTCCGTGGCCGCTTTGGGTCGTGGCTGCGACGTACTGGTACGCGCCGATCTACGATACGGTAATCGGACCCCTGTCTGGCTTTGGCGTCATGACCCCAGCTGCTCTGCCTTCGTTGGCGTACATTGGCTTTGCCTTGATTATGGCAGCGCTCTTCTACGCTGCCGCATATTGGTGGAGAACTGGACGTCGGGTGCTGGCATTGGTGCTTGTGATCGGGCTGAATCTCTACGGCTCGACGGTTTTCGATTACCACGAAGGTGCGACACTCGGGTTCATGGTGCAGCATCTCGTGAACGGCTCCGTGGGCTTTTCTCTTCTGTTCTTCGGAATCTTGTGGGCCCGCGAGAGTTGGCGTCGGAGGTACGCGTTGGTTCTCTCGCTCATCGGGATATTCGCAGTCGGAAACGGTATCACGGGCGCCGTTCCTCAGACTGGAGGGGTGCTCACGTATGTGGCTCCTTTCTTCGCGATATTGGTCATCCTTGGGGTTTTGATCACTCGCGGACAACACGTTAGAAGGTCGATGAAGAAAAAGGAAGGAATAGGTCTCACAAGAGCGAATTGGAAGCTCGTCTTGGCGATCGTTCTCCCGGTTCTTGTATCGGTTGCTTGCGCGTTCGTCATCCACAGCCGCGGTGGCGAGTGCGAGGAAAGAGCCAAGTACGCGCTGCCGCTCATGATTTCTCTCTATGCGTGTTCCTCGGTTCTGGTTGTCCGGCGGAAAGAGTTCTGGTACCGGATGTTCTTGGTGTGGTATTTGATAGTGATGGGGAGCTTTACGGCGGCATTTCTCATCCCAGGAATGGAGCCGTACGGATACGTGATTCAAGCAGGGAAAGGGCTCGGTCTCTCCGGGGGTACGCTCGCGCTGTTCGTAGCGATAAACCCGATGGTGATTTGGTACTACGGTTACTGCCTAATCGGGATCAAGGAACTGTTGAGGCCAGCAACAGCTCTGGAGCCGAATTGTGTTCGGGCGGTGCGCGTGCTGTGCTTGGCGGCGGCGGTGGGCGGGACCCTCAACGTGCTTGTCTCGGCAGGCGGGTTTAACGGGTGGCTGGGTCTAAACGACACGGTGATCTTGGGAACGATGTGGGGGACGCTCTATTGGTTTCGGCCTTGGAAGTGGTTCACGCGGATCCACTTGGGCCGGTTGCTCTTGAACATTATTTATATGCTCCCGGCGATACTCTCAAGCCAGGCGGGAATCCTGATCGGGAGTTTGGGGGGTGATATGGCCCTGGGGGCGTGGACGGATATAATGGGGATTAGCGGGGTGGCCTCAGCTGGCATCCTGCTGTCGGTGCAGAGGAGAGGTCCACTCTGGAAAAAGGTGGGATGGGCAACAGTGGTGCTACTAATGGTGGGTGCTCCGATTCTGAACATCCTAGCTTTCATGGCTGGTCTCGGACCCTCGTAGAGGACGGCAGGCAGCGGGTATTGTGATCTTCTTGGTATACTACTTGTAGAACTCGATGCAAATTGTTGTAGCACGCCCTCCTCAGTTGTTGTTGGAATCGCCGCCGCGGTGTTCAATGACTATTTGCTTTCACTCCAATCCGCCGTGTACGCGGGGCGCGTCTTCACCCCCTTCAACTATTTATCATGTGGGGGAGGTGGAATGTAATCCCTCCGACTTGAATTGTCATTCTGTTGCCTGAGATCCTGGTATTCGAAAACCTGCACACCAAGAAAAATCGTCTTTTAATTTTACTGATTTTTTTGAAAGAAAAGATAACCCACCCGACGTCGGTATTCTTGAGTATCACGATTTCGGGATATCCTCATCGCAAATTAGAGGAACTTGAAATTCTGGGATTTTTAAATGGAATCTAAGTTTACCCGTAAAAACTCAAAGCACTCCATACGTCGAATCTTCACGCTGTTTAATAGCTATTATTTCATCGAGCACGGCAAGCTCGTCCCCCGACAGCAGATCACGCAGCTCTCCCTTCAGAGCAAGCACGTGATCCCTTGGAATATCCGTGTACAAGACATCGCCTTCCTGTACGTGACGTCCTATCATGGGACCGTCTATGGAAACGGCGAGCTCATCTCCAAGCTTCGCAACCTGCACGGCTCGTTTTTCCCTTTGCATTTCCTTCACCGTGCCAACCGGCTTGCCATCCTTGCGCATCACCGGGGCCTTCGGTCTGAGCACTCCTCCAAGCACGTCCACCCCTACGATCGCGGGATCGCTTCGTCTGAACACGTAACCGGGCTTCAGCACGAACTTGGCCGGCCTCACGTAACTCTCCAGCAGTTTTGCCCTGACCCTCTCACGTTCCTGCTTCTCCCATTCCTCATATCGCTCCAGGAGCTTGTAGATTATTCTTTCATTCAGGATCGGCAGGCCCTCGCGGTCGGCTTCAGCTCTGGCATCCGGCAGGACCTCGACGTTGAATGCCAACACGACTCCCCTGAGAGGATCCCTGTTTCTGACGCTTAAGGCCTCCACAACATCCCGCCTAGAGACATCCCCCACATCGGCTCTTCGGATCGGTATGTTCTTCCTTTTAAGTTGTTCCTCCAGGGCCTCGAGCGAGCCTAAGGCATCAGCTTTCACCACGGCGCCGCTCACATCCATGCTTATCCTGACCCTGTCAAGTTCCCGCTGCATCTCCTGCCACAGCTTCTCGGCCTCTTTTGGATCTTGAATCACGAGCAGCGGTGCCCCGGCCACCACCTCCTCGAGATTCGAGGCTGCTATTTTAACCCCCGCCGCTGCGTAGACTCTATCGACGGGGTCGAACCTGTCCTCAGGGTCGCGGATCTCATCGAGGGGCTTCGGCCGTAGGAGCGCTCGGACCTTCGAGGTTATTACCCCCTTGAGACCACCCACCGCAAACATGTCTCCACGCCCAAGCGTGCCCTCGTAGATGATCACGTCTATGGTTTTCCCGAGGCCGGTCTCTTCCTTTACCTCAAGCACTGTGCCTCGAGCAGGCCCGGTGACCTCCACTGTAAGTTCCCTTTCCAAAAATCGCTGAGCTAGGCCCGCGAGCACCATGAGAACCTCCGGCAGACCCTCTCCCGTTTTGGCGCTCGCCGGGACGATGCTAACCTGTCTTCGGAAATCGCTTACTCGATCAAAACGTTCCGCTTCGAATCCGAGCTCGTGCAGCTTGCCGACCAGCTCGTATACCTTATCATCAAGCGCCTGCTGTACTTTTGAAGACTGCCTCGCGAGGGAGTCCAGGAAACTTGCCTTTGGAGTCGACCGCCAACCGGGGATCAGGTCAATTTTGTTCGCGACAAGCATGAATGGTGTCTTGTACGTCTGCAGGATCGTCAGAGATTCAAGTGTTTGGGGCATGACTCCCTCGTTAATGTCCACCACCAGAGCCGCCAAGTCGGCTAGGGCTCCCCCACGACGACGGAGATTTGTGAACGCTTCGTGTCCTGGAGTGTCGATGAAAAGCAGGCCAGGAATTGTGAGTTTGATCTTAAACTTCTTAATCAATTCACCGCAGAGTTTCTGGACAACTGACGTGGGTACCTCGGAGGCCCCAATTGCCTGGGTAATTTGTCCTGGTTCTCTAAGTGCAACAGTCGTGCCCCTAATACAGTCCGCGAGCAGGGTCTTACCGTGATCGACATTGCTTGGTTGAACGGTCATAACCGCTCAATGTCCAAGTATCGACACGATAGGCTGCCTTATTTTCATGCGAGATTCTCCCCTCATATCTATCCCCTCCCGTTTTGGCGGGATATGACTTAAGTGCCCCTTCCTTGACTCCAAATGCTTCATCCCCAACTATTTCAAGAAGCAATATGTTTTTTCAATTAAACCTATTTTGGCCATACCTGAAACCAAAAATCCCCATCCTCCAGCCGTCACTGGTGGATATTTTTTCCAAGTTTTCCGTTAGTTCCCAAAAAACAGCGCCAGCTCGCGTTTGGCGTTCTCGGGGGAATCAGCGGCGTGGATGATGTTCTCCCTCGTGCTCGATCCAAAGTCCCCGCGGATGGTCCCCTTGGCGGCCTTGAGAGGATCCGTCACACCGATCAGTTCGCGCATGCGCGTTATCGCTCGATCGCCTTCGACCGTCATTACCACCACATCGCCTGAAAGCACGAAGTCGACCAGCGGCTCGAAGTAATCCTTTCCACGGTGGACCTCGTAGAGCTTCTCTGCAAGCCCGCGGTCGAGCTTCATCCGCCGCATTGAAGTTACCTGCAGACCAGCACCCCTGATGCGCTTTAGGATCTCGTCAGTCAGACCCCTTGCCACGCCGTCCGGCTTTATCATGACAAAAGTTCGCTCCCTCAACTCTTACCCCTCAACTTTCTGGAGCGTTCGGTCCATTTCACGCGGTGCGGCTTGCGCCCGAGCCTCATATTCCGCTCGCACTTGGACGAGCAGTAAAACAGCACTGTCCCATCCTTCTTAACAAACATCACACCGGTCCCGGGCTCGATTCTCCCACCGCAGAAGGAACATTTTCGAGCGACAGGCATTTACGGCACCCTTATCTCCCTAGCTTCTCGCTCGGTCTCCCGAAGCATCAGGATGTCACCCGTCCGCACCGGCCCTTTCACATTGCGGGTTATGATCCTCCCCTTATCCCGGCCTTCAAGCACTCTGCACTTGACCTGCATGATCTCTCCGGTTACCCCTGTCCTGGCCCTTATCTCAATGACCTCTGCAGGATAGCCCAAATCCTCAGCCGGCATCGAACTCACTTTTTAAGTTCCTTGACGCGTTCGGATATTTCCCTGACAGCGTCGGCGGATTCCCCAGGATCGGCTATGACGACCGCCGCACAGCCCACGTCGATCCCGGCAGCCGCGCCAAGCTCCCGTTTGCTCGGAACGTAGATGTACGGTGTCCCCTTCTCCTCGCAGAGCGGTGGCAGGTGGGCGACTATCTCAGGTGGATCCACGTCCTCCGCGATCACCACCAGGGCCGCTTGCTTTCGCTCGATGGCCTTTGTCGTCTCGTTCGTCCCCTTTCTGAGTTTGCCGGTATCACGCGCCTTTTCCACTGCCTCGTACGCTTTGTCCGACAGGTCCTTCGGGACCTCGAACTTCACGTAAATTGGTTTTGCCATTCATCTCTCCCTCCTTCGGTTTTTAACCTCATCATTCACCGATTATGGCATTTATAGCATGGACAGAGGGGGATAAAAAGTCTGTGCTATCTATGAGCGTAAACGGCGGTCAGCTTTGGTTTCACCGTATCTATCCTCGCGAATCCGTATCTCTCGAACTGAACTACCGCTCCGGTCTGAAGCCCCGCGACGGCCGGCTCCGCCAGTCCCCGCTCCACGCGGTTGTCCGGCATCACGACCTCGAGCCAGACCGCACATCCGGAGACCCAGTGGAGCTTGGGCCCTTCACCAACTTCCATGCCCTGAAAATCCGCTTTGAGCACTTTTCCCTTTTCCACCAGCTTCACGTTCATCAGGTCCTTCAACCGGAATACCTGTCCCTTTTTCAGGGATGCGGCATCGCGCCCAGCAAGTCGAAATACCAGAGCGTCCCCCCTCCACTCCAGCGGCAGGATGCGCTCGCCGCTTTCCGGTCTGTTCGGATGGAGACGAAGTCTGACCTCCCTGAGTTTTGGGGCGTGGTACACAAGCATCTCCACGGGCTCGGGCACGAAGAAGTATCTGTTCGCCATTCGATCCACGACCTTTCTGTTGTACGCGTAGAGCGTCTCCCAGCTGAGTGAGGAGTCGACCAGGGTAAGACCTATGTCGAGCATTAGCTGTCTTATAGCTTCCGGGACGAACCCACGCCTCCGGAGCGCTGCGACCGTGGCCAACCGTACATCGTCGTAACCCGAGAGCTCCCCGCTCTGTATGGCACGCATGGTCTGGGTTTTGCTCAGGGCCACGCCCGGCATCGTCAGGCGGCCGTGCTGAACCGCGGTCGGGTATGACCAGCCCAGGTGTTCGTACAGGATACGCTGGCGCTGTTCATTGACCTCATGTTCCTTCCCCCTTATCACGTGAGTTACGCCCATCTCGTGGTCGTCGATAGCTGCAGAGAAGTTGTAAAGTGGCCAGACCGAGTAACGCTCGCCAACCCTTGGGTGGGGCCTCGTCACCGGACGCAGGGCTGGCCAATCCCGCACGGCCGGATTGGGATGATCCATGGTTGTCTTGATGCGAACCACGGCTTCTCCCTTGGATAGATCACCGGCCAACATGCGCTCCCATCTGCCAAAATGTTCATCGGGAGGGAGGTCTCTGCATGGACATGCCTCCCCGCGATCCCTGAGCCTCCTGAACCGTTCAATCTCACAGGTACATACGTACGCCTTGCCTTCCCGGATCAACCGCTCGGCATATTTGTAATACAACTCAACCCGGTCTGACTGCGCGTACTCCTCGTCCCAGCTGAGACCGATCCATCTGAGATCACGTTTGATCAGTTCGTACATCTCCGGCATCGTGTTTTCGGGGTTCGTGTCCTCAAACCGGAGGATGAATTTGCCCCCGTAACGTCTGGCATATTCATGACTCAACAACGCCGTCCTCACATGTCCCAGATGTAATGGACCGTTGGGGTTGGGAGCAAAACGTGTGACCACTTCGGGGTATTTGTCTACATCGGGTAAGTCCGAGAGACCGCGTCGCTCTTCCCGCGTCCGTCTCTTCACAGGGCCAATTTTTTTCAGTTGGAGAAGCTGCTCCTCACTGGACCAGGCGTTCACCTCGGCCACGGCTTCCCTAGCTATCTCCGAAAGTTCTCTTATCTTGGATCTCCATCCAGGCAACTCCGCAACCAGTTTTCCAACTACGGCTTTGAGGTTGGCCTTTCCCTTGTGCTCGATAGCGTTGGTCAAAGCCCACCTTAGCGCTTCCCTTCGAATGTTCTCCAAAAACCCTCCGCCTCCGTTATAACCTCTGTGGATGTGACGGCATAAAAGTCCTGGATCCCTGGGTTTTCAAAATTCCCGTTCGACCACGAAATCCGCAAGCGCCAGAAGCATACTCTTTGCATTTGACTCGGACAGGGGGGCAAGCTGTGCTTTTGCCTCCGCCACCAGCCTTCTGGCTTTCTGCAGCACGTAATCGATCGCACCCGTCCTGCCCAACGCGTGTATCGCCGTTTCGATCTCCCGCTCAGACGCGTTTCGCCTCCCCAGAGCACGAAGGATGTCCCTCTTGTCTTTTTTTGAGGCAGAGGAGAGAGCCCTGAGCACAACCAAAGTACGTTTGCCCTCTCGAATATCGCTTCCTATCGGTTTTCCAAATTTTTTTCTGTCGCCGGTAACCCCAAGCACATCATCCTGGATCTGAAAAGCTGTGCCTATCAAAAGCCCGTAAGCACCAAGCGCCTTCACCTGCCTGGGAGTACCCCCTCCGAGCAAGGCTCCGACCTTCGCGGACGCCTCTGTCAAAGCACCGGTCTTTTTCGCGACCATGTCCATGTACTCTCCCTCGGTGACCTCATCCATCTCCTCAAACACCATGTCCATCGCCTGGCCCCTGCATATCTCGAAACTCGCCTTGCTGAGGGTGTCAAACAGTTCTATGACGCGGCTTTTCCCCAAACTGAGCCTCCGGGCGTTCTCCGCTACGGCCTCGAAGACTCTAGCAAAAAGGGCATCCCCGGCTATTATCGCCATGGGTTCTCCCCACACCTCGTGGACGGTCTTCACATTTCTTCTGAATTTGTCCCTGTCCATTATGTCGTCGTGGATGAGGGTGAAAGTGTGCAGAAGTTCAATAGCAGCGGCTGTTTCAAGCGCATCCTCGGTTTTCCCGCCAACGGCCTCGCATGCGGTAATGACCAAGCACGGACGGAGTCTTTTCCCGCCTGCTCCGATCAGATGCCCCGCTGCCCTCGCCAGTACCACCGGCTCGAACTCCGGCACCCATCGATGGATCTCCCGCTCCACCAAACGCGCTCGGTCCCTCAGATATCTCAGCACATCCATGTCATCCACCCAGTCTCAATGATATACCGTTTCGGAGATGATGCATGTTTTCGTTCGGATAACCCAGCTCGTGGCCGATCTCCATCATCAACCTGAGTTTATCCGATGTACCGTGACATGGTATGAGATGCTCCGGCCTGATCATCTCGAGAAACTCGATCGTGTCCACCCTGCCCGCGTGTCCGGATGCATGAACATCCCGGTAGATCTTAGCTCCCTGAACTCTGAGCTTGGTCTCCAGAAGCTGACGGTTAGATTCGTTTATCGGGTTCGGGATCACGCTGGCGGAGAAGATCACCCTGTCCCGAGGGCCTATCTGCAGGGGTAGCTGACCGTCGGCTATACGTGAGAGGATGGAATTCGGCTCGCCCTGGTGCCCGGTGCAGATCAGCACGAAATCCTCCTTGAAACGCTGAACCTCCCGAAGCATGTTGTGAACCGCGTTGGGACGCCCGTGAATGCGCAGCTCTTTTGGAAACTCGACCAGCCCTATCTCAAGCGCTGTGGTACAGTAATTTCGCAGGGACCGCCCCACAAGGACCGGAGTGCGCCCGATCTCAAATGACAGGTCCACTATGGATTTCAACCTTGCGATATGGGAGGAAAACGTGGTCGCGAGAACAAGACCACCGCCGGCCCCAGCCTCCCTCATGACCTCCCTCAGCTTTTCTCTGACGTGGGCCTCGGAAGGTGTCGGCCCGGGATCATCCACGCGCACCGTGCCCACCATGGCCGCCAGCAGGCCCTCGTTCGGCAACCTTTTCAATCTTTTCCGGTCGGTCCTGTATCCCAGCAGGGGTTCCTCATCAAGCTTGAAATCGCTCGCACATAAAATCGATGCGTTGCCGTCGCTGATGAGGGGCAAGGTGGTATGAAGAATGCTGTGCGTTACGGGTATGAACTCCACCTCTATGCCCTTCACCCTGACCTTGTCCCCAGGCATCACGGTTCTGAATTCATTTTTGACCCTGAAATGTCGCTCCTCGCGAAGGAGTTTTTTCGTGAGCTCCACGGTGAAAGGCGTACCGTAAATCGGAGCATCGTACGCGTGAGCCAGCTTGGACACCGCGCCGATGTGGTCCAAGTGTCCATGAGTAAGCACGATCGCGTCCACGCGGCGATTTCGAATGATCGCGTCATTGGGGATACCATTGATGCTTATGAGCTCCTCACGGCTCATGCTCCCTATATCCGCGTCCTCGAACGCCATGATGCTATCAAGTCTTATTCCCATATCGACCAAAATGTACCTTCCGTCGAATCCCAAAGCCGTCATATTTTTGCCTACCTCGCCCAGACCGCCCAAAGGAAGTATCTCAACCGTCATGAGCAGTGCGTTCTCCTAAATCTGTCTGGATCGAGACCGCGGGCGACCAGCCATTCCCTGGTCCATCCCGTGATCACCAGCGGCGTCTTTCTAAGATCCTTCACCTTTCTGCATCCAGTCAAAAACATCGCCGCCCTTAACTCCTCAATGAAATTCGAGAGAAGACCGACCATCTTCCTTTTTCCCCCGGAGGCGACCCGGAGGGCGGGAAGCGCTATGCTGACCAGACTGGCCCCGAAGGCTAGAGCTTTTGCGGCATCCAGCCCCGACCTGATCCCTCCCCCCGATATAACCGGAACTTTCACGGCCGATACGGTCTCAGCGGTGGAGATAGCCGTTGGGATGCCCCAATCCCAGAACGTGATGCCCAATCGAGAACGTTTTTTCATCCTTAATGTCTCAACCCCTGCCCAAGAGGTGCCGCCTGCACCTCCGACGTCTATGGCAGCGGCACCCGCGCGAACAAGCTTTCTTGCCACCTCCGCGCTTACTCCACATCCGGTTTCCTTCGCTATCACCGGAACGTCCACCCCGTCACAAATTTCAGAAAACTTGGCAAGACCTCCCTTGTATTTTGGCTCTCCCTCTGGCTGAACAAGTTCCTGCAGAGGATTCATGTGAACTGAAAGAGCGTCGGCATCGATCATTTCCACTGCTTTGCGCGCCTCGGAGACCCCATATCCCTGAGCGAGCTGCGGTATCCCCAGATTACCGACGAGGAAGATGTCGGGGGCTACCTTTCTCACCTGAAAGGTCTCGGCGAGCCGGGGGGTCTCGATGGCAGCCCGCTGACTTCCCACCCCGAATGCTATGCCAAGCTCTTGAGCCGCTGAGGCCAATACGCGGTTCACCTTCCGTCCATGTTCGCTGCCACCCGTCATCGCGGATATCATTAGGGGGGCTTCTAGCTTCGCGCCCAGAAACGACACGCTCAGATCGACTTCATCGAGATCAAGCTCCGGCAGAGCCACATGAACCAGATCAACTTGGTCGAATCCCGTGGTCTTGTTGACGGCCTCCACATCGTGCTCGAGACATACCTTTATGTGATCGAGCTTTCTCCTCACGGTTTTTTCGCTCATCTCTCACCGCCTTCCCGAGACCACCGTACCAAGACCTCTCTCCCCACGGATCGCCCTCTCGAGCACGCCCGGTTTTGATGCATTCACGATCTCCGCCTCTATGCCCTCTTTGGCGGCCTCCAATAATTCCCTTACCTTGTTTCTCATACCCCCTGTAACGTCTCCTTTCCCGGCCGTCCCCAAGGACGATAAAAGTTTCTCGTCATCGGGAGTTATCCTCCGGATGATCTCAACGCGTTTTGAACTTTTACGGCCTTTACGATATACGCCGTCCACGTCAACACCCATTATCACTCTAGAAGCCCTGAGTTCCCTGGCGAGATAGGAAGCTATCTGATCTCCAGACAGGATGCTCATGCCCTGGCTGATATCCGGCACAGCATCGCCGTAGAGGACTGGTACCATGCCGAGCTCAAGCAACTTTCGAACCGGGACGAGCTCCATATGCCGAATTCGTCCTCCGTCCACCACCACGCAGGAAGAGGGTTGAACCCCCATTGCCGGCAAACCGGCTTTCTGAAGGGCCCCGACCACCTCGACGTTCAACTGTTCCATCGCCCCGTGAGTCAGAGACAGGCCCATCAGCTGGGTTTTGCTTCTGTAACCGTTCGCTATCCCATATTTTGATGCCAGGGGATGGCCGAACGATCCACCCCCGTGGATTAGGACAAGCGGACCCCTCGCCGACTTCAGCTCGTGTGCGAGTCTTTTTACGACTTTTCGTCTGACCCTGAACGGAGTGTGCTTGTCGGTTATCACGCTTCCCCCCAGCTTCACGATCAACGGACCCAAGATATCACCTAGACACCACGATGGAGGCATATCCGACTACCTCTGACATCGGGCCCGCCGTATCTCCGCTCGTGGCGTACTTCAGCAACTCGGCCTTTTTTGCCCCCATTTTTATTCCTGCCCGCAACATGGCAGAAACCGGTCCGTAACCACACATGGTGATCCCCTCGGAGTCAACGGTCCTAATCAATCCCTCCGCGTCAAGTGCCAAAATTCTCTCTATCGCCTTCCGGTCCTTCTTGGCGGCTGAATCCCGGGGTTCATAGTGGGTAAAATCCGTTGAAGCGATAACGACCACATCCTTTCCGTCCGATGCCTCTGCGATTGCATCTCCCACTTCCAAACTTGTCCTCACGTCCTGCAGCATCATACAGATCGGAACGAGTTTGAATTTGGCATCGAAAAGGTGCTGTAAAAAGGGAAGTTGAACCTCGAGGGAATGCTCGTAAAAATGAGCCGTCTCATCCACATCTATCACCCCAGAGCTACGTCTTATGGCCTCGCTTAGCGACCTGTCTATCTGTATCTCGCCCAGAGGGGTCCGCCATTTGCCCGACGTCATTATCGACACGCCGGAACCAACGCCGGAATGGTTTGGTCCAATGAGCACGACCGAACTTGGTCTGCCATCCTTGGCCATGCGTGCAAAGCCGTGCGCTGCCACCGGACCGGAGTACATGTAGCCAGCATGTGGCGAAACCAATCCCACCAACCGCCTATCTCCATCCCGGATGCTCGGCAGGACCCCGGGCCCATGAGGATGCGTATAGCACCATTCTATCTGCCTCAAAAGCTCGTGTCTGTTTCCGGAGTAGAACTGACCAGCCACGGCTGGAGGTCTCATGAACGTCCCCCAAAGTGAATGGGAGTCTGGCTAAAAAAGTTGTGAGGTGGCTCAGGAATGGGCCTCCAAGGGAATAAAACCGCACGAGACTTGAGATACGCGTCCAACCGGAAAACGTTGGCCATCAGGACCATCAATTGAGTATGCAGTTTATCGTCAGGCTCTTAACTATCCAGTCCCGGGTTTGGTCTCGAACTCCTCGACCGAAACCTCAAACGGCTGATCTGGAGAAAGCTCTCCTCTCTCCCTCAGCACCTGCCGTGCGAGAAGCCAGTAGACGAGAGCGAGAGCCTTCCTGCCCTTGTTGTTGGTTGGGATGACCAGATCCACATCCGCGGTCTCGTTGTCCGTGTCGCAAAGGCCAACCACGGGTATTCCGACCTGGGACGCCTCTCGTAGGGGCTGCTCATCCGCAAATGGATCCGTGACGACGAGCACTGCGGGCTCGATATATCCCTTGTAGCTGGGGTTTGTGAACGTCCCGGGAATGAACCTCCCAACTATCGCCATACTCCTGGTGACCTCGCCGAACCGTTGCGCTGGGCGCTGCCCATATTGCCTGGCTGAAACCACCACCACATCCTGAGGATTGAATCGTGCCAAGAATTTTCCGGCTGCTGCTATCCTCTCATCGGTTTTTCGAACATCGAGAACGTAAAGACCATCAGGACGAACCCTGTAGATAAATGGTGCCATCGCGCCGGTTTTTTGCCTGGTGCCTATGTGGACACCGCTGGAGAGGTACGTCTCGAAATCTATCAGCCCTACTAGGCCTTCTCCAAATTCCGCCGCGCTCATCTGGGTCGCCCCATTTTGGCCTTTGGCCCGAGCTCCTCCTCGATTCTGATCAGCTCGTTCAACTTTGCTATGCGTTCTCCACCAACAGCCCCGGTCTTTATCAGGGGGCAGCCCCATGCCACCGCGAGATGAGCTATCGTATCATCCGGAGTTTCCCCGGACCTGTGGGAGATCGTGGGGGCACAATTATGCTCTTTTGTCAGTTTTACCGCAGCTAACGTGTCGCTCAAGGTCCCTATCTGATTGGGCTTTATCAGCACGGCATTCGCCGCCCCGACCTCCATGCCCATTTTGATCCGTTTCACATTTGTCACGAAGATATCATCTCCACATATCAGACAGTCCTTTCCCGCTTTACGTGTGAGCTCCGCGAAACCCTCAAAATCCTCCTCGTGCATTGGATCCTCCACGTAAAAGAGTTTGTAGGTCTTTATCAGGTCCAAAACGAAATCAATTTGTTCGCCCGGATCCCTCGTCTTTCCCTCACGTCTGTAAACGTATTTTTTCTGTTTCTCGTCGTAAAGGCTACTGGCCGCCACATCGAGCGCTGGCCTGACCTCGAAACCCAGCTCACCGGTAACCTGCTCGCACGCCTCGGCAACCACCTCCATTGCCTGGAGACTGTCCAAGTTGGGCGCCCATGCTCCCTCGTCGCCCTTCCCGCCGGTGAACGTCTTGTCCCTTTCTCCGATCTTCGCCTTAACTTGTTTGTGAACTTTAGCGTTGGCGAAAACAGCATCCACGAATTTTTTGGCGCCGATTCCCACCGATATGAACTCCTGGATGTCCGGAGCCATCTTGCCAGCATGCGCCCCGCCTCCGAGTACGTTGCCTATCGGATAAGGCAAACTGTATTCGTCACCCTCGTTCAGGTACCTGTACAATGGGAGACCGGAAGCCGCGGCGGCGGATTTTGCCACGGCCATGGATATCGCGACCGCGGCGTTTCCTCCCAGCTTGGAAAAATTGGACGTGCCGTCGAGCTCATGAAGAAGGGAATCAATCTCCTCCAGTTTTTCCACGGACTTTCCGGTGAGTTTTGGTGCTACAGTGCCCCTCACCATTTCGATCGACGCGTCCGGCCCTCCAGCGGGAAACGCCACTACCTCATGCTTTCCGGTGCTGGCCCCACTGGGAGCCGCAGCCCTGCCGAACCCGACCTTTCCATCGCTGGCCACCACGGCATCGATCTCGATGGTCGGGTTTCCCCGGCTGTCCAGTATCTTCCGCGCCGCGAGTTTTTTGACCGTAAATCCCTGCAACCGCATCACCTTTATCCGATATTCATCCTCCCTTAAAAATCACTCACCCGTGTCTCGGTTCTTGAAGTGTGCTTGTGATAACGAAGTCCCACCGAAAGTGGTGGGGCCGCCAGGATTTGAACCCGGGTTTGCAGGTCTCTTCTAGCCGCTCCAGTGGGTCATCATCCTTTCATCAGCAGACCCACAATAACCACTGGAGCCTGCCGTGCTAGCCAAGCTACACTACGGCCCCACTAACGTGTAATCTGCTTTTGTGGTTTTAACTTCTGCGGCGGGAACTCCCCTGCGAAAGCCGGGGGGATAAAAGCCGCTTTTCCTGTTTAGAGCCTCCACCAAAGTGTTTGCAGAGTATGGGGGAGCCATCCCGAATTCACGCCTTCCCCGAAAGGGCACCCGAACAAAAAGGTGAGACATCGAGACCTCCGTAATCCGTCTCTGCCTTCGGGCAAGCGGGAATCGAGTCCGGTGGGCGGAAGCAGGAACCGAAGCACCGCGTACAGGGGGGAAGCTTCCGCGAGACGCTCCCCAAGCAGAGACAGTGGAAACGCGACGCAAAAAAAGTGGAGGCCCCTTGTGAGAGCATGGGGGGTCACATCTCCTTGAAAAGATGTCCCGGGCTTTGCAGCTAGCTCCTCAACATTTTCTGCTTTATGGGACAGCCAAACACTATCAAACCCACGAAAAACTAAATTTCTGGAAAATGAGAAAATCTTGGGATATGATGAAAACGGTCGGTATTGATCTGGCGGGACTTCAAACCAACGCGAGCGGTTTCGCCGTGCTATTCGACCGCAGGATACAAACGCGGTTAGTTTATCTGAATCAGGAGATCATCGAACTCTGTGTTCAGAACCGTCCTGAACTGATCGCTATAGACGCGCCTCTGAGCTGGCCAAAATGCGGAAATTTGAGAAAAGCTGACCGGCTTCTCATGAACCGGGGGTTCCGAGTGCTCCCCCCTCTTTTTGGCGGCATGAAATCACTCACCAAGAGAGGAGGATACCTGATAAAAAAACTGCAAAAGGAGAAGATCGACGTAATAGAGGTCCACCCCACCACTTCCGGAAAAATACTTTTCAACACTTCGGATCGCGAGAAGTGGGTCAAGGGGCTCAAAAGGCTGGGTTTTCAACTTGAGAAAGGAAAAAGCAGGCACGAAGTGGATGCTTCCATGGCTGCGTTCACGGCGGCGCTGCATCTGAAGGGCAAAACGGAAAAAGTTGGAAACACGAAAGAGGGGGAGATTATCGTCCCTCTGCCAAAAGCTGTCTCACCATAACGGCATTCTTAGAGAGACTTGAAATCCCAACACCACATTCACGTGCGACCCTGCTAAGAGTAATTTTTTCTCCAACAGATTTTGCCGCGATGTAAAGCGAAAGCGCGGCCAAGAAAATCGGTGACTTTGACTGAACCAGCCTCCAGGGAAGAGACTTATGCAAATCGTGGGCCTTCTCGACCGCCCTCCTGCTCAACTGAAGCTGCGACGCAAATCTATCAATATAATCATCGGGCGTGACATGAGGCAATTTTATCTTCAGCTCACGTACAAATAGTTTCACCATTTTGCGAAACCCACGCAGGTTGACTTTTTTCCTGGCAGTTGAACGTCTGCTCACTGCCCGGTAGATCTCACTCTCTGTGCGCGGAAGGCCCCTTGCCCTGCACGTAATGAACAGGAGCGCTCCCAGAACCTGATGCAGATCTCTGCCAGCAGTTATCCTTTTCGCTCTAGCTTGCCGGTACCTGACGCTAGTCTCGACTTTTATTCCCTTCGAGATCGCCAAGTCCTCACAAAGCTTGTCCAACTCCAAAAGCGCCTCGCGCAGGCTTCTGTCCTCCCACCCAACCACGCGAGAACGCTGATGCCACATGTGCAATCGTCTCAATTTAGCACGTAAGCTCGGAGGGACCCCCCTCGAGACGTCGAACTTGCTTCCCAATCCCAAATCATGCTGCGTGAGATCCACCGGAGAGGTGACATCCGCTCCCTCTGCTCTTGGGTTGGGCCTACCCTCCCCTCCAAAACTGGGCTCAGGCAATCTTTCCATTATGACGAACCCGCACTGGGTACATATTCGCTCCCCCCTCACGCGGTCGTAAAGCACAGCGGAACTACCACACTGGGAGCAGTGCATCGAGATTCCCCCTACCCTCCTATCGGACGAGCATCCTGGCCTCCTGGACCAGCATGGATGCGATGTCCCGATCTTTCGACAGGAGCTTAAGCTGGGCCTCGGGATCAAAACCAGCGAACGCTCTGACAAAAGCACGCCGAAGCTTCGGTTTTCTCGACAGCATGCGTGTGACCGCGTCCATTTTCCGATCCTGGGAGACCCCAAATGAGGATCGCAGGAGCTTTCCGATTCTAAACGCCATCCCAAATTTGGATCTCCACTCATTTTCATATGCGGACAATCCCTCTCTGGAAACATTCCCCTCGGTGATCGCCTCCACAGCCGTCCTGCCCGCTATTTCCCCACACCTGAGCGCGTACAGCACTCCATGCCCGGAGAAAGGGTAGAGTTGACCGGCTGCGGCTCCAACGGAGATTATCCCATCCGCGCAGGTACGATCCAGAGGTCCGTCTAAAAACACCCTGCTTCTGGAGGAAGCAACCGGAACAGCGCCCGCGAATCTTGATGTGGGGTACCTTCCAAGAAACTCGTCCAGGGCGATATCCGGGTAAATGCGCTCTCCACGGATACCGACCACAGCGAAGCTCCCTTCAGCGGGGTACGCCCAAGCATGACCCCCCGGGGCCAGATAGGAGGTGAATACGAGCTCCGCATTTTTTTCCTCCTGCACGTTGGCCATGAGATACTCGCTGCTGAACATCAAGAGCTCTCGCGTCCAGTTTCTGTTCAAAACCTTCCTGAAGAAAAGGCCTGACCACTCCCCCCCGGATCCAGTTGCGTCCACGACCACTTCGCCTTCTATCTGTTCCGACCAGCCGCTGGCTTTTATCCGAACACCGGAAGCTTTACCGTTTTTGAAAATGAGATCCACGACCGGAGCGCTGAGCCAAATATCCGCTCCCTTCTCCGATGCCTCAGCGGCCAGCAGCCTATCGAACCTCTGCCTGTCCACTATGCTCCCAAAGTCGCCACGTATGGTGAGTTCATTCCAAGGAGATCGTAGTCTTACCTCACTCAACCGTGCAACCACTGCCCGTCTCAACTTGGGATTCAGGAGGGTGGTCGGCACCCAGCTCACGAAACCCGTACACCCTCCCACCTGGGCCTGCAGTTCGAGGGCCAGGACCTTGGCGCCCTCCGAAGCTGCCGACTTGGCCGCGGACAGACCGGCCGGACCGCATCCCGCAACGATGACGTCGTATTTTTCGCCCATACCACCACTCCCCTTTTAAGCTACTCTGATTTATAAAAGAGAGAAAAAGATCCTCCACCGCGGTATTCCGGAGGAGCAAAAGGAGTCCAAGGGAATCCAAATGCGGCTGATAGCTGTGGCCTCTGGCAAGGGAGGTGTCGGGCGAACGACCATAGTTGCAAATCTCGGGATCGCCCTCGCAGAACTCGGCAAATCCACCATAATCGTGGATGCGGGCTTGACCACGCCCGACCTCGCACTTTTATTTAAACTGGAAAAATCCGTGTACACGATAAACGACGCTCTGGCCGGGGAGATCTCCTTCTCGGAGGTGCTGTACACCGGACCAAAGGGAGTTAAGATAGCTCCAGCTGCCGTCAGCTTGGATCAAATGAGAAATGCGAAGCCAGAATATCTGCCTGGACTCATGCGGACCGTTCCGGAGGGAACCGACTTCGTGATCATGGATGCCCCCAGTGGATTAAGAAGGGAAACCACCGCGGCCCTCCGGGCCTCCAGGGAAGTCCTGCTGATAACGATCCCGGACATGGTTTCCGTTTCCGACTGCATGAAGACCCGTCTCATATCCGAATTTCTGGGTCTCTCTCTGATCGGCATAGTTCTGAATCGTGTGCGTGGAGAAGAATTTGAAATCAACGCAGATGAAATAGAGTCCATTCTGAACGTCCCCGTCATTGCTCAAATCCCGGAAGATGAAAACGTGAACCGAGCCTTGAACAGGGGGGTTCCTCTAATG
This sequence comes from Hadarchaeota archaeon (SeqCode), assembly GCA_964564905.1. Classification (GTDB taxonomy): domain Archaea; phylum Hadarchaeota; class Hadarchaeia; order Hadarchaeales; family Hadarchaeaceae; genus B75-G9. Next base: position 48,796 of record CAZMCI010000002.1, read on the forward strand.
GTACTCAAACCCAAGTCACGCGCAGCGATGGGCATCAAAGAACTGGCGAAGAAATTAATCAAAACCAAAAGGGGAGAATCCCACGTGCGCGATGTCAAAAAATCATGAAAACTGGAAGCCGAGAGCTGGAGAACCCGCCTCTCATGCCCGCGGAGCCGTGGCATATCGACAGCTACTTTTGAGCGGCGGAGAATATCACCTTCGAAGCTCATGAAATTTGTAACCGATGGAATGCTCGGTAAGCTCACGCGCTGGTTACGTCTCTCCGGGCACGATGTCGTTTACATCGGCGATCTATCCGTGCCGGAAAAAGACCAGGATGGGGTCCTGCTGGATCTGGCCAGACGCGAAAAAAGAGTTCTCCTGACCAGGGACCTTTCGCTGTACCGAAGTGCCAGAAAAGCCGGGATAAAAACCGTCCCCATCGAGACAGGCGAGGTCATCTCCCAGCTGGTCGAGATCTCGAAAAAATTGAACCACAGGATAAAAATTGACCCGGAGAACTCCAGGTGCACGGCGTGCAACGGGGTGCTGAGATCCGTCAACCGGGAGGCGGTCGTGGGGCTCGTTCCAGATTCGGTTCTGAGGGGCGGAAAAAAATTCTGGCGATGTTCAAAATGCGGAAAGATATATTGGGAGGGAAAGCACTGGAAAACGATAATCGAGACGATCTCACGTTATAATGAACTGAGGGAACAAACATGCTGACCCTTGAGGAAGGGACGTTCCTGGTCAAAACGGCAAGGAGGGTGATAGAGGCACACATCCGAGGAAAAAGACCACCGTCCGTGAAAAACGTCTCCGAGGAACTAAAAAAGCCTCGGGGTGTATTCGTCACCCTGACAAAGCACGGCGAACTCCGAGGGTGTATAGGCCACCCGATGCCCACGATGCCCCTCATCGACGCCCTGGTGGACTCTGCCATAAGTTCCGCGACCCGGGATCCCCGATTTCCGCCACTGGAGGTCAGCGAACTGGACAAAATCCTGGTGGAGGTAAGCGTGCTCACCGAGCCGAAACCGATAGAGGTGGATGACCCGCGCGAGTACCCCGGCGCCATAGTGGTGGGAAGGGATGGGCTCATCGTGGAATACGGCGGCCACGCGGGTCTCCTTCTCCCCCAGGTGGCCGTGGAGTGGAAATGGGATGCAGAGGAGTTTCTGTCTCACGCGTGTATGAAAGCTGGCCTGATGCCGGACGCCTGGCTCGACAGGGGGATCAGGATAAGCAGGTTCTCGGCACAGGTTTTCAGCGAAAGGACTCCGGGCGGAAAGGTCGAGGAACGTGGGTTCGAGGAAAGATGATCTCTCTCGTTCGTGTACCTGCGGACATGGCGCCGGGGAAGCCTCTCAATAATACAATTTAATTGGAGGCGACAAAACCCGTGCCCAAGCTCCGAAAGGCGTTTCTTGGTAACAAGTCCCCACACGTCTAACGCCGGCGAAGCATGGGATTTGAAATCGAGCGCTGGCCAGAGCAGTGGCTGTAAACAACTTCACAGAAGACGCCGGGCGGGCGGGTGTGAAGTGGCAGTCCGGAAAGCTGATGCTCAGGGCCTCCTGATGGCATCGTCCTTTTCCGGCCGGTATTTGATGAACCCTCTGACCGGATCTATTAACCTCTTGAATTCCCTTTTATTGCTGACTGTGCGCATTGCCGCAAACGCCACTATTCTCGCTTTGGGAAAAATCTCATGAAGACGCCAAGCAGCTCCGAGAAAGGTGTGTCCCCTAGTGACGATATCGTCGACCATCACTATTAACGCGGGTGCTGTGAGCGCCCCCTCCGCCGACATGGAGTGATGGTGCTCCAGAGGTCGGGGCCTCTTGGTCGGCGAAACCAAGGAGGATCTCGGGAGGGATTTCACCCTTTTGAGCGCTACCACGAGCTTCCCGAGTCCATTTCTTTCCAATGCCCTTGCCACGTTGAGCGATGGCCACAGGGCATCTTTTCGCATCAGGGACGATCTGGGCACCGGCACGAGGACCGCTTCCCTTTCAAAGAAATCGTTGAATGGAAGGATCTCAAAGTAACGTTTCACCAGAACGGCAATCCACTCTGACGGTGGTAGCTTGCCGAGCAGCGGATCCTCTATCTGCGGGTATTCGTTTTTGATGGCCTTCATGATTTCCTTGGCGAATTCTCCGGTCTCGGAAGTGGCCCGCGGGCAGTAAGAAAGGATGGAGCCGAATTCAAGATACGGAGGGGCTTTCAAGACCTTCTACCTCTCTGATCTGGACCGCCCCCTCCACGGAAGGAATGAACTCGTCGATTATGCGTTCGATGTCGGCGGGAGTCCTGAGAACGTGCGCGCCGTAGTCGAGCATCTTCCTCGGCCATTCCAGATTTTTCTTCAGCAGCGCCTGCCAGAGACAGAGCTGTCTGCCGAGCCTCAGGCTTTCCCATCCTTGGGAGATTGCGCCGCTCGTTTTCCCCGCTTCCACGATTATGCTCGCGTTGGAAATCAGCGCCATGGTCCTATTCCTCAAAACGAAGTCTTTCGGTTCGGTGATGTGGCCGATCGGATACTGGGTGACCGCTAGGTGCTCCTTTACGATCTTTTCTTGCAGCGGGCGGTTCTCCGGCGGATAAAACCTGTTCAGCGGAGTGCCCAAAACGGCAATGGTTCTCCCACCGTTTTTTATCGCAGTCTGGTGGGCCACCGTGTCGATGCCTCGCGCCAGACCGCTTACCACCGTCACACCGCGCTCGACCAGTCTGCGGACTATCGCCGTGGCACTCTTGATCCCCGCGGGCGTCGGGTGTCTGGTTCCGATGACGGCCACACGTGGACCGGGAATGGGAATTCTCATGGGGCCGGCGATGTGGAGCACCTTTGGAGCGTATTTCTCTTCCACGCTGTTAAGGGGACGGCCCAGAAGTTCTGAGGGTGAAAGTCTTCTGATTTCGAAATCCACTGATAACTTCATTCCTCTGATTAACATCGGTGACATTGCTCGCACCGTTTTGTATTTTGTCTTGTGTCTATAAATCATGCGAGCGCGAGCGGGAGGCACGCGGCCTCCTGCGCCCGGGCGGAACGGTCAAAGAGCTGATCGAGCTGCTAAAGAAGGAAGAACCCGTCGAGTTGGGCTTTTTGGGGACAGACGGGTGGTGTAGGGGTCTGACGTTCGACGTTGGAGCGGAGTGGGCCGAACCCGGCACGTGAACATAATCTATCATGAAGCGGAGCCTTTACCAAGAGCCAATCTTTTGATTGGTTCGAGCGGTATTTCCTCCTCTTTTCTCAATTTTGGGATAACGAGTTTGTCAACGTGGGATATGATGCTCGCATAACGTATGTTGATAGTAGTCACGCCCCCTAGAAAATCTTCATCGCCAACATCTTTTAATCTCAATGTGACTCCATACGGGCTCAAATAGAACTCTTCTGGTTTTTCTTCTCAAGTTTGGCTTTGGATTCGTGCCTTGATTCAATTGAAATTTTGTATGTCAAATTATCACCATTTCTTATTCCATTACGTAGATATCTGATTAAAGATAGTTGGTGAAAACATGAACATTCGCCTCTTACGTCAGACATCCGAGTTCAAACCGGTTGGCGTGGCCTTCACTATTTTTTCACTTCTGAACCTAGCGACATTCGGCATCATAACCCTGTGGCCCAACATGACCGAAACGCTTTGGCTGTCGGCTGACCGTCCTTG
>CAZMCI010000003.1:0-9836 GCA_964564905.1 Hadarchaeota archaeon (SeqCode)
AAGCAGGAACCCAGAGTACCCGAAAGGGGAAAAGCTTCCACGAAACGCTCCCCGAGCGGAGGCGGTGAGGGAGTAACGCGAAGGAAAAGTGGAAGCCCCTTGCGTGAGCGAGGGGAGGAGGTCACGACCAGAGAGAGCACGTGGGACATGAATTTATAAATATTCCACGACTTCAGCGGCTGAAGCTGAGCTTTGCTAACTTCAAAAATTGACCAAAATTAATCCGAAGCGTTTTTAAATGGTTGAACCAAATCATAGATTGGATTTCAATGAGGGAATGGGCCGAAAGTGGGGGACGAAAAAGTATTCTCATAGTAGGCATCATAATTGTCATCGCTGTTATCGCTGCCGGGGCGATTCTTTTATCCGGTCCTCCCGGCGAAGAACTTTCCGCTGCTTTTCTGGTGTCCACGACATCCCCAAAGGTTGGTAATACGGTCACGTTTACGGACAACTCGAGTGGAGATCCCATTTCTTGGGAGTGGGACTTCGGTGACGGTACGACTTCAACTGAACAGAATCCGTCTCACCAATACTTCTCGGCCGGGACGTACACCGTTAGGCTCACGGTGACATGGGCTGGTGGAGTCACGGACACCGCCGAAACACAGATAACAGTTATCGAGGTGGTGATCCCCACCGAGGGTTACATGGTTTATGATGATGCTGGCCTCGCAGCAGGCGAGCCGGCAGATATATGGGTGTGGAGCGGTGCAGACTGGGGAATGGAAGCGGGAACCACGGATGGGAACTACGTCGCCCCAGATGCCCCAAGCGGCACAACGGTTTTCAAAGCCACGAGCGGTTCCGGCAGCGGCAATTACATCGGATGGGGCGTGTTCTTGGGCATCTTTGACTCTTCCCATAATCTCATTACACCTCACACGGTCGATCTCTCAGTTTACGACCATCTGGAGTTCTGGGTGAAGACACCTGTGGACCTGAAGGTCGAACTCCAGCAGGACAATGCCCAGGGCAAAAAGGCCACCGCGCGGTTTATAAGTAACTATGGTTGGGACCAATCGCAGCCGGATGTCTGGCAAAAGATAACGATCCCCGCGAGTGCTATAACAAATGTGGACATGAGCAAGATCTTTTCACCGTTCATGATTACGGGGGTAGGGGAAGGGATCACCTTCTACGTCGATGCGGTGATGTGGGTCCCCCCAAGCTAACTACACTTGAAGCATTGCTGATTTGGAGATTCGATGCCCTCGAAAAGAAAGAAAGGGTCGAGGTTCAAGTTCCTGGGGAAAAAGGAATTCAGGTTAGCTCTTTTGGGAGTAATATTTTTGTCGGCGGTTTCTGCCGCGCTCGTCATCTCCGGAGGCGAACCCACCAAAACGGACGGATCTGATTCGGGAGTTCTCACTAAGCCCCCCAGTACGGGTCCCGTTAGGATTTCCGACGGACAGTTGATTGTCAACGGAGAACCCTTTTTCATTAAGGGGGTTGCATATGCTCCCACTCCCATCGGATACAGTTATGCCTACAACATTTTCGGGGACCCCGACATATACACCCGTGACCTCCCGCTACTCCGTGCGATGCACTGCAACACGATTCGAACGTGGAGCAAAGTCACTGAAGGGTTTTTGGATGCCGCGTACAACAACGGCGTGGACCCGATCTACGTGATAGCGGGATTTTACGTTGAACCTTACAACGTTTCCAGTGAGACTTACAGGCTAGCCGTCATCAACGAGTTCAGGGAATACGTGAGAGCCTACAAGGACCACCCCGCCTTGTTGATGTGGGCCGTCGGCAACGAGGTAAATTACGAAGTGAGCAGTATTTGGCCGGGCGATGATAACAAATTGAGAGATTGGTACACCCTGCTCAACGAGCTTGCCAAAGTCGCGTACGAGGAAGAGGGCGACACGTACCACCCCGTGATAACCGCCAACTGGGAAACGACCCACATCGGGGAGACCTCACTGGGGTCGGATGATAACTCCATGAACTTTTTGGATGCGTGGGGGGTAAACACTTTTCGCGTGGACGCGTTTGGAGACGTGTTTCAGTATTACCCGAGTTCAAAACCCCTTTTGATAACTGAGTTCGGCATAGATGCTTGGGATACCATCGGGAATAAGGAGGACGAAGCCACCCAATCCGAATATGACGCGTTGCTCTGGGATCAAATAGTGGAGGCATCCAACACATCTGCCGTGTTGGGTGGATGTGTGATGGGATACAGCGACGTGTGGTGGAGGGCTGGCGACCCGACCAGCCACGACACAGACGGAGACGAGATGCTATCCTTCCCAGATGGTTTCAACAATCAGGAGTGGTGGGGGATAATGCGGGTGAGGGACAACGGCGCGGGTCCGGACATCGTCGAGCCCCGCGCGGTTTACTACACTCTCCAAGAAAAATGGGCTTGAGCGAATTTAGAAATGATGTGACCTCCTCCCCTCGCTCACGCAAGGGGCTTCCACTTTTCCTTCGCGTTACTCCCTCACCGCCTCCGGTCGGGGAGCGTTTCGTGGAAGCTTTTCCCCTTTCGGGTACTCTGGGTTCCTGCTTCCGCCCACCGGACTCAATCCTTCCGGGCGGTTACGGAGGTCTCGATTTCCAGCCTACTTGCGCCGTGCAGGTCATCGGTTTTCCACAGGCGTAAATTCGGGGTGGCTCCTCCCTACTCGGCGGGTACTTGCGGAGGCTCTAAACACAGAAAAGCGGCTCTCATCCCCCGGCTTTCGCAGGGGGGAGTTTCCCGCAGAAGTTAAAATGGTGTCAAATAAGCAACCGCTAAAGTTAAATAAAACTATCCCTTAACAAAATCGAAAACCATGAAAAGAAACACGGAGATAGTTCTCACGATCGTAATCATCGCTGTTGGGTCCATCGCCGGACTCATGATTTTTCAGGAAGATAGATGGTGGCTAGTGGAAGGTCCGGCCGATAAGGTTTATTTTGGTGCGTTTGTGCCAGGAGTAGAAGCGTCGATGAAAATACTTGACCAACTTGAAGAGAATATTGGTCACAAGCTCGCGATAGTCAACACGTTTTTGCCGTCGAGCAGCAATTTTCCAACCGAATTTTGTGATCGAATAATTTCTCACGGGGCCATACCCATGATCACTTGGATGCCCCAACCGAGAAATCCCGAGTTGGAGCATGGCAGGGTTCTCGATAGCGTGGCGGAGGGAAACTGGGACGAGTACATAGGGGAGTGGGCCGTGGCTGCACGGGAATTCGGAAAGCCGGTCTACATCAGGTGGGGCCACGAGTTTAACGGGTATTGGTATCCCTGGAGCATCCCAGCCAACGATAATGACCCCGATAAGTTCATCGAAGCGTGGCGTCACGTGCATGATATTTTCGAACAGGAGAACGCAACAAATGTCCAGTGGGTGTGGTGCCCATATCTGCGAAGCAATCCCGATGAACCCTGGAATGATCCGTTGCTGGCTTACCCTGGAGACGACTATGTGGACTGGATCGGAATCGACGAGTACAACTGGGGAGCCAGCTTCATCTGGAGCGACTGGTTGGAGTTCGAACAAATTTTTGCCAACAAGGTGAGAATCTTCAGCACGCACTTCCCCGGTAAGCCCATAATGATCGCGGAAGTCGGATGCACTGAAGAGAGCCAGCTCCCCGGTCGAACCAAATCCCTGTGGGTCAGAAATATGCTGGACTCCCTCAAGCGGTTAACACCGATAAAAGCCCTCGTCTGGTTCAATTCCTACAAGGAAACTGACTGGCGGATGGAATCGAGTGAGGAATCTCTGGACGCGTTCAGGGAAATCCTTGCAGACGAATACATTGTAGATGGGGCGGTTGGGCTCTGGACGTTGCCCGAACACTATACACCGGAAAATATATGGCCAACCGTCCAAACGAAGGCTGAGATGCCCTTCTATGTGTACGGGGAAAACGGAGGAAATTTTGTTGCATCGGGGTGGATGGGCGACTACCAGTCCATTCAGCTTGACGAGTCCTGTACGGAAAATCCTGCTGTGGGAACGTATTGTATGAAAATAACCTATGACATCGCAACTAGTAAAAAGGTCTGGGCCGGCATTTATTGGCAAAACCCACCCAACAACTGGGGAGACGTGGATGGCGGATACGACCTCTCGAACGCGGAGAAGCTTGTCTTCTGGGCGAGGGGAGAAAATGGTGGAGAGAAGGTCAACTTCAAACTTGGGGGGATAAGTGGCAGGTATCCGGATTCCGCATATGTGGTGTTCGGGACGGTTTCTCTCTCCACGGAATGGAAACAGTACGAGATAGACCTCTCAGGTCATGACCTTTCGTATATCTCCGGAGGATTTGTGTGGGTCGCAAAGGAAGATGAAAATCCGGAGGGATGCACGTTGTATCTCGACGAAATAAGATATGTGTAACCCCCACAAGAGTTAAATAAACCTCACAAAAAGTAAAATGATAAGATGGAAATGAAAAGATATTTGAAAAAAGATGTACGAGGCGTTTCAAAAATAACAGCTGTTATCTTCATTGTAGTAATAGTTCTGGTGGGATTAGCCGTTTACAAGACCTTGGGCACCGGAGGTCGCATGCGATGGTGGACGGTTCACTCCGGGGCCTGGGGACATACAGGTTGGCATGATTACACTCTGGAGGAGTATAAGACACTCTACGGGGATTTAATTGAGCGCACCGACTACGACAATCCAAACTTTAAGTCTTCGTTATTTAATGCAATGCTTGCAGGGGACCCGCCTGAGATCTGGCATTCTTGGGGTGGCATGGTTCTAAAGAACTATGTGGATATGGGAATGGTCGAGGATCTAACAGACCTCATGAACGAGAACTGGGCGGTGAGCATCTTACCTTTAGAGAACAGGGATGATCTCCTGTGGAACAGCACATGGGGCGGCAGACATTACGGTTTCCCGTATAGTGTGGGCGTCATCCAGCTCTACGTCAACAAAGATCTGTTTGACCAGTACGGCGTGGAGATCCCGTCTGTCGAGAACGATGAAACATGGACCTGGGAACAGTTTATCGACGCAATCCAAACATTCAAAAATAACGGAATTACTCCGATCACCGTGGCCGGCACGGAGGAATGGCAACTTTCGTTTTGGTATGCCTACCTGGTTGACAGGATCGGAGGGCCGGAATATTTCAAAAGAACTTTGAATCGCCAGTCCGGATACTCGTTCGAGGATGATCCATTCGTTCAAGCCGGAGAAAAAGTCAGGGAACTTGTGGATCTTGGAGCGTTCCAGAGTACTTTTATGGCCGATGGGTATGACAAAGCCATAACCATGTTTGCCAATGGAGAAGCTGCCATGTACCTGCAGGGATCCTGGGAGATCAAGACCATTAAAACCTACTATAATCCCAACTTGAACGTGAACGTCGTGAGGTTTCCGATAATAGGAGAAAACAGCGACCCTCACTCCATACTTGTAAATGTCCAGGATTATTTCTGCATCTCCTCAACAACGAAGGAGAAAGAAGACGCTTTCAACTTCATTCGCCTGTTGGGGAGAGAAGATGTCGTAGAAAAATTCGTGGAAAAAGCGGGTGACATCTGCGTGTTCGATTCTAGAGTCGGCGGCGGAGTGGAAATACCATCCACGCTTTACGAACCCGTCATTAACAAGCAGATAACAGAGCTCAATAACGCCACTCATACCCAGATGCCTTGGGACCAGTATTCACCCCAACAGTTTGCTCAGAAACATTTGGAGTGCATGAAAAGACTTTTCGATGGCACTTGGACGCCCCAGAAGGTTGCCCAAGAACAAGAACTCACTGCTCAATCGTTACAGGCGAGCGGATACCTGCCGGTCTCATACGGATAGAACACCATGAGGGGGGCCAAAGTGGAAAAAAAATTCTCCCCCCACTTCTTTATTCTTCCTGCCCTTTTGATATTCCTGATATTTTTTATTTTTCCAAATGCCTACGTTTTTTATCTTTCTTTACACGAGTTAGGACCCGGGGGGAGCCCCCAAGAAAACTGGGTGATAGATGTATACCCCCGGTATCAGGATGAAAACAACACATATATCACAACATTTGATATCGGACAAGGAAAATTTTGTTTATCTAAATTCCTCGGTGGGGAAAGACAAGTAATTGCAACGGATAATTTTCCTTCGGGCGGAGCGGGGCGATGGTACACTCTACGCGTCGATGTTTCAAGGGATGAAAACCTGGATCATATAAGAGCTTGGATATTCGGGATAGAGGACGGGTACAAAAGTTTTGAAGCCGTTAATGAAGCCGTGCCTTTTAACGGATTGGCCTTTTCATCGTGGTTCAATCGGGACTTCACCCTTCGATGGGACGATCTCAGAGTCAGGAGGTATTCCGAAAACGAACCCAAGTCCAGCATCGGAGAAGAAATTGATTCGAGTTTAGAAAACTGGATCAAATGCAAACCCATAACGGTTGAAGGTGTCGGTACCCCTCTGGAAAACTATCAAATACTACTCAACATCGGCTATTCCGAAAATATGCGCGAGGATTTCGGAGATCTTCGGTTCACTTCGGAAAATGGATCCGTGTTGGATTATTGGGTGGAAAGGCATGCTCCCGGCCAATGGGCGAGCATCTGGGTCGAAGTGCCATTTATCCCTGAGGAAGGCCTGACCACCATTTATATGCATTATGGAAATCAAAGTGCGGCCACGGCCAGTGATATCCACGCCACATTCATATTTGGAGACGATTTCGAAAACTCTGCTTGGACCGACGAGCATTTTTCTGAATTTATCCAAAGCCCGGGGTTTGTTCAGGAGGTGAAAAACGGGGAGTACTGCATGGAGGGAGAGGCTGGTACTGGAGGGGGCATTCGGATCTCGGGGGACACGTTACCTGAAAATTTCATCATCGAAGTTAACGTAAACGTCACAAAAGTTGGGACAAGGGAGTTCGGACTTGCTTTTGTCGGCGCTCAAAATTTCCTAAATCTTTTATCAGACAGTACTTTTTTGTGGTCACTTGGCGTGGTTGCCGGGATATCCCTCCAGTCGATTTTAATTCAGATCCCCGCGGGGTTGGGATTGGCGCTGGCATTAAGAAAAGCAAAAGGCTCAAACACATTTTTAACCGTGTTTTTCCTCCCCATGACCATCTCCTTGGTGACCCTCACCCTCATGTGGAGGTATATGGTGTTTAGTCCCCAGGGGATTTTGCATTCCGCTTTCGGATGGTCCCTGGACCCCACAAAAGATCCGTTGACCCTGTTCATCGCGGTCAACGTTATTGCCGACTGGGTGTACATAGGACTTTACACCCTCATATTCAGCAGCGCGTTGAAAAGCATCCCAGCTTCCGTATTCGATGCTGCAAAAGTCGATGGTCTATCAGGATTTAAAACATTGAGAAAAGTGGTAATTCCCGCCCTGAAAAATATTATCCTGGTGGCGATAATCATGTGCATTTCCGGGACGTTCAAAACATTTGACACTTGGTGGGTTCTCGGTGGAGGCCCGACCGCTCCCCTCCACCTTCCGTCAACGTACTTGGTGACCAAAATAGGTGTTGGGTTGATAGGTTATGCTTCCGCGATAGCCGTGATTAGCTTCTTCATATGTTTGACCATAGTGCTGTTCCAACTCAGGGCGATGAGGGTGAAGGTATGAAAACGGAACTCAAGCGGCGGGGACGGATGGGTAAGCTCGTGAAGTATGCCGTGCTCATCTGTTTTGCCGTGGTTATCCTAGCACCGATTTCCCTGCTTGTCCTGGAATCCTTCAAGACATCAGCGGAGTTCATTCACGACCCACTATCTCTGCCTGCCGATCCTCAATTTTCGAATTACCCTGAGGCGTGGATAGGGGAAAGTACGCACATGGTTGAAAATCAAACGGTGGACTTGGGTATGGGCATCGGCGAGGGGCTGGTGAACAGTATAATTATCGTTGGGATCTCTGTATTTTTGGTCGCAGGGATAGGGCCCCTTGCAGCGTACGCCCTTTCCGCACTTCCTCTCAGGGGAAAGCGAGCATACTTTTATGTGTTCATGAGCGGCATGTTTATCGGCGGGCCAGCCCTTCCAGCTCTTTGGATGCTGGCAAGGGCGCTCAATATTTATAATACATACTTTGCCTTGATTCTCCCGTACGTTGCTGGTGCACTCCCGTTTACGATTTTGATCATGTGGTCATATTTCAAATCGACATCTCGGGCACTTCACGATGCAGCCAAAATTGATGGATTATCTCATTTCCAGACCTTCCGAAAAGTAATGTTGCCTACTGCGATGCCCGCCCTTCTGACGGTGGTGATCCTGCAAACTATCTGGATCTGGAATGAATTTTTGTTATCGCTGGTTTTGCTCCAGAGCAATGAGCTGTTTCCCATCCCCAGAGCAGTCTACTACTTTTCAACCCAAGCGGCCAAGGGAATAGGAAATTCGTGGGGGATCTTCTTCGCCGGGGTCTTGCTGGCGGCGTTGCCGACAATCATAGCCTACATGCTGTTTTCAGATCGTATAAAAAGAGGGATGAGTATGGAAGTCTTCAAGGGTTGAGTTCAGGACAGTTTTTATCCAGTTTCTTGGTTTAAATCCGGTTACTTGATCATTCTCTTGCCGGCTTTATCAAAAAAGTGAATATATCTGTCGTCAAATTTTATGAACACGTGTTCGCCGATATTTTTTTCAAAGTCAGGCTTGACCGCCGCGGTAAGTTTGATCTTTCCGACCTCTAGCTCGAGATATCCCAAGTTCCCCATCTGCTGGATGAAGTAAATTCTGGCCGCAATCGTGTTATTTTCCTTTTTTGTGGACACGCGGACATGTTCAGGTCTGATGCCCATCGTCACTCCCGAACTCAAGGTTTGATCCTCAATAAGGGGTAAAACACCATCCGAAATTTTCATGGCAAACTCCCCTGCATCAAAGAAGATCCGACCGTTTTTTTCCACCAAGTCGCCGTTTATAAAGTTCATTCTGGGACTACCGACGAACTCTGCGATGAACTTGTTCGCCGGGCGGTCGTATATCTTTCGAGGCTTGTCCACTTGGAGGAGTTTACCGTCCTTCAGCACGGCGACCCTATCTGCCAGCACCATAGCCTCCGCCTGATCGTGGGTCACGTAAATTGTCGTGGTCTTCAATTTTTCGTGTAGTTTTTTTAACTCGGTCCGCATGGCAACCCTTAATATCGCATCGAGATTGGAGAGTGGCTCGTCCATCAAGTAAACGGATGGATTCCTTATGATGGCCCTGCCCAAAGCCACCCTTTGCTGCTGACCCCCGCTGAGTTCCGACGGTTTGCGATCGAGGAGATTTTCGATCTGCAAGATACTCGCTGTTTTTTTAACTTTTTCCGCAATTTTCTCCTTAGGAACTTTATCCACCTGCAGGCACAGACTCAGGTTCTCCGCAACCGTCATGTGGGGATACAGCGCATATTCTTGAAAAACCATTGCGATGTTTCTTTCCTTTGGTTCCAAATCGTTCACACATTGCCCGTTGAAGTAAATATTTCCGCTCGTTGGTTTCTCCAGCCCCGCAATCAATCTGAGGGCAGTAGTTTTCCCGCATCCGGATGGTCCGAGGAACACCATGAATTCCTTATCTTTGATCTTTAGGTTGAGATTATCAATCGCTTTCACCTTGTCAAAAGTTTTGCAAAGATTTTCCAGTACTATCTCCGCCATTGTATCAATTTTTCTATTACACCCCCCAAATATAAATTTAGAAGTTTTACAAGACCATTGACGAGAAAATTGCCGGTTTTGATCGAGGGGGGCGAGAGAGCCGATCGACAAAACTTCTATCGCCAACAATTTGTCGATGAGCACTCGAGTGGCCGCGCTGGTGCGAGGCGGACAGCCGCCGGGTCCCGCTTTTTAAGGACAATCGCACCCCGTGAGACCAGGGGTGAGCTCCGATA
>CAZMCI010000003.1:9846-15066 GCA_964564905.1 Hadarchaeota archaeon (SeqCode)
CAGGGTGTCCGCGGGCCAACACCAGGACGATTAATAAGGATCCGTTCGGAGGAGGAAAACCCCTAAGGGTCGTTAACGAAGCGGTGGCACGTCCCCGGGGGGTTCGCTTCCAAGCATCCTCCAAATTTAATTCGCGAGGAAGTGTCAAAAGAACATTTGTAGATTTGATATAGTGATAGTTTTCAGATAATAAGGGACGGGAGAGGATACCGTATGGTCAACTTGGCTGGAGGGAAGTTCGCTGTTTCGGTATTTACCTGCTTGATAGTACTTGGTCTCGGCATAGCCCACTTTTTGTCGAGCGTTTCTTTACCCGTCCGTGTGGGAGAACGGCAAGTTTATGGGATCTACTGCGAGAATACCAAGATTGGGACGCTCATTTTTCAAGTTATCGATACCGCAGTGGTGGAAAACGTGAATTCGTTTGTATCGACCTACTCGCTTTTCTCTCCCCTATCCAATGAGGAAAGATCTGGCACGCTCAAATTCGATTTCAATGGAAACTTGAGGCGGGCGGTGATAGCTGAGGTCGGAGGGGGCGTCCTGAAGTGGAGGACGGAGGTGGGGTATTCCTTTTCCGACGAACTCATGCGCGTGATCTTGGAGGACAATCGAGATCCGGAGAATTACATCGAGAGAGACACATACATAAATCTTACAGCCGAGATAATGGTTCCCGAGCACGTGTGGTACTTCCTCCGATTTGAACCGCTTGGGAGCGACTACCGGCACGAATTTTACCTGAATCTTCTTCCAGATGCCCTTCTCAGCGTGAAAGTGGCTTTCCACGTGGCGGGTGAGGAGGAAGTAAACACTCCTGCTGGGAGCTGGAGTTGCTGGGTAATTGAGGGTGAGAACACCCAGCTGGCTTCGTGGCCCGTCGATAAGATATGGGTCGATAAGGAGAGCGCGCTGGTGGTAAAAGCGGTGGAAAATCAGAGTGGCTACCAGGTGGTATATTTGCTCGAAGAAAATTAACGACGAAACTTTTTATTTCCTACTTTGCATATGGGTAATTGGTAATATGGCGGATTATCTGTTCGTTTCGGATTTTGACAAGACACTCAGCAGGGACGATGCCGGGCTCCTCCTGAGCTTAAAGTTAGGCCTAAGTAGGGAAGAGTTCGAGCAGAAGATCAAGCGTCTGAAAGAAAGGAGCCTTACAAAGTCAGGTGCAGAAATACCTTATCTGATCCTTCACGATCCCGATTACAAGGGGAAGGTTACCCGTAAGATGCTATTGGAGGTGGGGAAGGAGATTCGATTGAAAAAGCACCTTTCAGAACTCATAAAACTTTTGAACCAGGGAGTAAAAGGCAAACGTTTTTCAACTCATGTCATATCGGCGGCGCCGAGGGAGGTGGTGAGGAGGTCCCTTGAGGGGATTCTTCCTCCTGAGAATGTGCATGGAACTAGTTTCATATACAACAAGAAAGGGGTGGTGGTGGATGTCGAGAAAGCCGCAGCTGGAGCTGCCAAAGTAGACTTTTTGGAAATGATTCGAAAGAAGGAGAAGATCCCTCTCGACCGGGTGATATACGTCGGAGACGGTTTTTCGGACATGTACACGATCCTCTACGTCAGGGCCTACAACGGTTACACGATTGGGGTCACTCCAGCATCGTATCTTGGCAGCATCTGCAAAAAGACCATAATCTCCAATGATACCCTGAGTCTGCTCGCCCCGATCCTGGAAGACATCCTCGGTTTTTCGCATGAGGAGGTCAAATCATATTTCGAGAAGCTCGGGTATCCGATTCAGACGTGGGAAAAGGCAAAGGTCGAGTGGTTCGATTTTGGCAGCGGGTCTTGAGGGTAAGGCGTCCCGCCAGTTTTGGATGAACAAGTTCTCCCGGAAATCCCATATTTTTAAAGTCTAGATGGCTTAGATTAGGTGGGATGCCCATGTGGATAGTGGCGTTTCTGGTCGGGATCATAGTCCTCCTGATGACATGGATGTTCTTTTTCGGAGGTGCCGGCGTCTCCCATCAACGTAAGCTTCGCAGGGAGATCGAAAGGCTGAGGGAGGAGCTGGGGAGATTGCAGGAAGCAAACGAGGCCCTTAGGGCTAAGCTGGGTGTCGGGGCCGAGGAGCGCTTTAGACGATACGGGAACCTCTCTGAGTTTGTTAGGGACTTGGAAAGTTTGAGGTGCGCCATAGCTGGTTCAAAAATTTGCCAGGCTACCCTTTCTAAAAAATATGGTGTTGATCCCGGACCGGAGCTACTCAAGCGGATTCTCGACAAACCGGGAGTCGACCCTGTGGTCAAAAATCGGCTAGCTGACGAACTTTTGGTTGGGGAAGTGGGTAGGACCCTTATGCTAAACTTGGACAAGGGGGCCTCTATAGACAGGGCGGCGGCCGAGGCTGGTGTTCCCCTAATGGTGGCGAGGGGTCAAATTACCAGACTCCAGATTTTAGGGTATCTTGATTCGGACTTGAAACCGACCGAACAGGGCAGAGAAGCCCTAATATAAATGTCAAGTGCTATCGGTGATGTCATGAGAGAGGGGCTGGCGCTACTGTTGTCTCCGAAGATTAGAGCACGGCTCAAGCGCCCGCTGGGACGCTTGTTCCCGGATGTTGCAAGCGCCATAGCGTGGATTCAGAAGTCAAAGCCCGCTAGGCTCATAACCGTGGGCGATATTGTGAGCGCGAGATTTCTCGGAGCGGGGATCAAGCCAGATGTGGTGGTTGTGGATTTTTCCGTTATGAGGGCACCGGCTCCTCCGAGCGTGAGAGCTCGAATCGATTCTTTCAACGTGCGCACAGTTCGGGTGAAAAATCCCGCCGGAACTCTTACGGCGGAGCTCCAAGAGGCGTTGATGGATGCGAAGCCTCCGGTGAAAGTGGTGGTGGAGGGTGAAGAGGACCTTGCGGTTCTCCCTGCCGCTCTCTCATCCCCCATTGGCTCCGTTGTAGTTTACGGGCAGCCCGGTGAAGGTTTGGTTCTCGTGAAGGTGACCGAAGAAAAACTTGTGGAATTCAGAGATATTGTAAAAGATTTTAAACCTGTGGGCAAAAGTTAGGGCTGCGTGAGTCCGGAGGAATGGCGATGAAAGTCGAAATAGTCGAAAAAGTGGAAAATCCGCTTCTGAGACGAACCGAGGTGAAGTTTAGGGTGGATCATCTGGGTGCCCCCACACCGAGACGGCTTGAGGTGCGTTCTCGGTTATCTGCGGTGCTGGGCGTTGGAGAAGATCTGGTGGTGATCGAAAAAATCGCCAGCTCTCACGGTCGCCAGGTCGCATCGGGAATCGCCCGGGTTTATGATTCAAGGGAACAGCTTGAGAAGCTTGAGCCAAAACACCTGCTTCGGCGCGCCTCCGCTAGCGGTGCACAGGCGGAGAAGCCTCCAGAAGGCGAGCAGAAACCGAAGTTGGAACAATCAGAGGGCGAACGAACGAAGCCGGAATCCAAAAAAGCCGAATCAAAAGCGGGCGAGCAATCGGAGGCTCAGAAATCACCGGACGAAAAACAAAAAGATAAAACTTGAAGGAAGAGAAGATGCCGAAGGGAGCCAGAAAGTCCAAGTTCTACAAGCTGGAAAGCCATGAGGTAAAGAGGCTACGTCCATACTGTCCCCGCTGTGGTCCCGGGGTCTTCATGGCAGACCATGGAGATAGATTTGCATGTGGTAGGTGTGGCTACACCGAGTTCAAAAAATGAGTTTTACATTTATCCCCAGAATTTTTCCGGCAACTCTTTCGACGTTTGCACGTTTATCTGCTGTCTCCCTTTTGGTTGCCTCCAGCTTCCTTTTCAGTTCTTCTATCGACGTTTTGGCGCGATTTAATTTGGATTTTTGTTCCTCAATTGACTGCCTCACTTCCGAGATGCGCCGTCTGACTGAATGGTCCTGATCGGATTGCAACGCTTCTAGCTCCCTCATCAGGGCATCCAACCGCCGTTTGGATTCCCACAGTTTCGTAGGAAGTTCTCGCATACTCTCAAGTTTTTTTCTCTTTTTCCTGTCTCCAAGCTCAATTTTTCCATTTTCGAGCAATTTAGTTATCTCATGTAACAGCTCTTCTGCAGCCGAGATTTTTTCGTCAGAGTACAGCACCTCCTCAGGGCTGTTGATACAAATCTTGAGTATTTCCCTTTTACCCCTGTCCGCATGAAGCACCCCCGAGTAAAGCAAATTTTCAAACTTTCGGAGCCCGCGTCCGACGTCGGAAAACATGTTTTTTACTTTTTCTTTCACGCTCTCAATTTCGGAACCGATGCGCTCACGTTCCTGCTCTGCATCGGAAATGCGTTTAAATTCCTCGCTGGATGTAAGCTGCCTCAATTCCTGTTTTTTCTCCTCCATCCGGTTTTCGATCTCCTTGGCGGACGCTTCCAAGGTTGTGATCTCATTTCGGATTTTTTTGGAAGACGAATCCATGTCTGCTAGAAGCTTTATCTCGAAGAGTAGGGAATCCAGTCTTTTCATCCTGTCAACCACGGTGTTGATTTTTTCGTTTGTCATCCTAGCCGTGCCGTGCAACTTTCTCAGGCTGTACTGAAGCGCGAGAAGTTCCGGTTCAAAAACAGTTCGCACGTAACGCCCGTGGGTCACCATAGCGTCCGTGGTGAGGTTAATGGACTTTGCCAGCCTCCTGTTGGCGGTATCGAGTGCCCCCGGAGAAAATTCGGGGCATCGTTCAATGTTCGACAGGGCTCGGTGAATTTTTTCGACCAAGAGCTTTCTGGCTTCGGTAGCGGATTTTAGAAGCTTGGGATGAACTTCCTCGGATTGCTTAGCCCCCGCGAGTTTTTTTAGGTCATTTAGGACAGTTTTTTTGCTTTCGAGGATTTCGTTTATGGCTTTGTTCACGTCGGGCTCAATTTTCTTCAGTTCCTTTTGTTTTTCCTCCTCCGCACGTTTGTAAAGCGCATCCAGATCAAATTTCTCGGGAAGGGGCTCCGGAGGGGGGGCCCTTTTGAACAGGTTTCTGAGGAACATGTTTCCGCCATAGGTGATTGGGGGTGCACCGTTTAAATTTGAATTGCATCCTCAGAAAAATTCTCCGCGCACAAATTTTTCCGTCCGCTTATCGCGTGGGCGTGAGAATACATCCCTCGTCTTTCCCACGTCTATCAGCTTTCCGGAGAGCAAACAGCCCGTTCTATCTGACAGTCGTTTTGCCTGAAACAAATTGTGGGTCGACACCACCACCGTCGTCTTTTTCGATATTTTCGATGTCAATTGAAAGATCTCTGATTTTATAAAT
>CAZMCI010000003.1:15076-30550 GCA_964564905.1 Hadarchaeota archaeon (SeqCode)
ATTTGGTATTGGCGGGATCCAGGTTGGCTGTGGGCTCGTCGAGCAACAGAAGCTCCGGGTCCAAGGCTATCGCTCTCGCCACGGCTACCCTCTGCTGCTCTCCGCCAGAGATTTTTCTGATGTTTCGTTCTCGAAAATCCTCCATCTTCACCAGCCTGAGGACATCGTCCACCCTCTCCTCGATCTCTTCCGGGGGATACCCCCGTAGTCTAAGCCCGTAAGCAACATTGTCAAACACGGTAGAGCTAAAGAACAGGGGGCGCTGAAACACCATCGTGATCTCTTTTCTGTACTTATCCAAGTTTGAGTTTTGTGTCTTTTCTCCCTTGTAGAAGATTTCTCCCCCTGTTGGTCTATCGAGGAACGCCATTATCCGTAGAATTGTGGTCTTCCCTGCTCCGTTCGGGCCGATCAGCGAGAAGACTTCACCGCGTTTGATTCTCAAGCTTATCCCGGAGAGGGCGGGTCTCCCATCGTATTCCTTGGTAACTTTTTTTAGTTCCATCACCACATTCATTCAATCCCTCCTCGCGAAATTCACCAGTACCGTCAGTCCAAAAACTATCAACAGAAGTACAATCGTCAGCTGGATCGAAAGCGCCATCTCTCCAGTGGTGACACCTCGCGCGATCTCCGTGCTTATGACCCTGGTTGCTCCCGCGAGGTTCCCACCAACCATCAGCGCGATCCCAAGCTCCGAGACAGCGCGGTTAAACGCGGCTACTCCGGCCAGGATGCCACCTTTTTTCGCTTCGCTCAATATGGCAAGTGAGGCCCGGCGTTCCGAAGCTCCCAAGGTTTTTGCTAGGTCCCTGATATTTGGGTCCACAGATTCTATTGCGCTCGTCAGAAGGCTCACGATTATGGGCGTGATGAGCAAAGCTTGACCGATGATGATCGCAGCGGGAGTGTAGAGTATTCCCAAAAAACCGAGCGGTCCAGCACGTGAAAATAGCAGGTACAGAATTAGGCCAAGCGCGACCGTTGGAATGCCCAGCAAGGAGTTGA
This sequence comes from Hadarchaeota archaeon (SeqCode), assembly GCA_964564905.1. Lineage (GTDB taxonomy): Archaea > Hadarchaeota > Hadarchaeia > Hadarchaeales > Hadarchaeaceae > B75-G9. Next base: position 16,085 of record CAZMCI010000003.1, read on the forward strand.
ACACGCTTATCAGAATTTTTCTCCCCCTGAATTTTTTCAGCCCGAGGACCAGCGAAAGAGGAAGAGACCAAGTGAGTGCGAGCAACAGTGCAGTGCCCGATATCCACAGAGACCTAACCACCAGATCAAAAAGTTGCTCGCTCATGGGTACAACCCATCCTGACCAAACCTATATTGATCTGGACATTCGCTACCCTCAAAAAAGGCGTACTCGCGAATCCACTTCGCTAATTGGGGCTCCGTGTTTTCTTTGAGAAGCCGTGCTGCCGGATAAAACAGCGGATGTCCGTATTCTTTTACGCCAAACTCACCAATGAGCTTCTGACCTTCTTCCGAGCTCAGGAACTTGATGAACCTCAGAGCCTCTTGGAAGTTTAGGTGAGGGTGGTTTTCCGGATTGACTGCCATAACGCTGTACACGTTTAACAGCTCCTTCCCTTCCCCCACCAGCACCTTCAGGTCTATCAGATTTTCAGAACGGTACTTGAGATACGTGCCCATGTCTGCAAGCGTATATGCCCTACGCTCGTTGGCTATCAAGAGGGTTGTCCCCATTCCGGATCCAGATTCGAGGTACCAACCTTCATCGGCCAGCTCTTCGAATTCAAAACCAGAAGCCCTCCAGAGCGATTTTTCTTTGACGTTGGTTCCGGAATTGTCCCCTCTTGAGACCCAGGTTGCTCCCGTCTGGAATATCCGCCGGAGCGCCTCCGGGGGACTCATGTTTTCTATTCCCGCGGGATCGTCACTCGGTCCGACGATGGCAAAGAAATTGTACGCGATTATCTTTCTCACCCCTCCCGCATTTTCGGACAGAAACACGTTTTCCAGTTCTGGAGCGTGCACCAATACCGCATCCGCATCACCACGTCTCGCATGTTCGAGCGATTGTCCACTTCCAAGCGCAAGGAACCGGAGGTGGATCCCATACTCTTCATAATACTGTTCAGCTATCACATCCAATAATCCCGAGTCATAAAGGCTTGTGGTCGTCGCCACCATTAGCTGGGGTTCGTTTTGGAAAGTCCCCGTGACGACAAAAATGGAAAAGAGCCCGGCGGCGAGCAGGACGATCGTTTCAGCGTCTTTTTTCATGCTTTGCCCATCACGATTTAACGAACAGTTCTATAAGACTTCATCGCGAAAAGTTCCTGGAGGGGAGCTCAAACATGTTGTGCTTGGGGATAGAGGGCACAGCCCACACGTTTGGCATCGGAATAGTGAATTCCAAAGGGAGGGTACTGGCCAACGTATCGAGAGTTTACGTGCCGGAGCGAGGTGGGATACACCCCAGAGAGGCCGCGAGATTTCACGCAGCCGAGGCCAGATCCGTTTTGGACGAGGCCTTGAACGTCGCCGGAGCCGGCCTTGAGGATATAGCCCTCATCGCATTTTCCCAGGGGCCTGGTCTAGGCCCCGTGCTTCGCACGGCAGCCACGGCCGCAAGAGCGTTAGCGGCACACCTGGACATTCCGATAGTGGGTGTAAACCATTGTATTGCTCACGTCGAAATTGGTCGCTTGACGGGGAGACTCGATGATCCCGTGACACTTTACGTCAGTGGTGGGAACACACAGGTCATAGCGTTTGATGCTGGGCGATACCGGGTATTCGGCGAAACGCTTGATATCCCTGTGGGCAACTGCTTGGATGTGTTTGCCCGGGAGGTCGGACTTCCCCATCCTGGGGGCCCAAACGTAGAACGACTTGCACGCAGGGGAAAACGATACATCCCCCTGCCGTATGTGGTGAAAGGAATGGATATGTCGTTTTCCGGGCTGATGAGCGAGGCCGTGCGAAAACATCGCGGCGGTGCGAACCTCCCCGATGTTTGTTTCAGTCTGCAAGAAACGGCCTTTGCTGCGCTGGTTGAAGTCACGGAAAGGGCGCTTGCGCACACCGAAAAGAGAGAGGTGATGTTGACTGGAGGAGTGGCATCGAATTTGAGATTGCGTGCCATGCTTAAATCGATGGCGAAAGAGCACAGGGTGAGGTTTTTCGTCCCAGCGGCTGAATTTTGTCGCGACTGCGGTGCGAACATCGCTTGGACAGGCCTGTTGGCGTATACTCACGGAGTCAGGCAGAGCCTTGGGGACACCGAGGTCAGACAGCGCTGGCGGACCGACGAGGTCGATATCCCGTGGAGGCGGTAGCGAAATGCTGATCAAAAAAGGAGCGGAGGCCAATATTTACTTGGAACCTTTCAAAAAGGTGCTTCATGGAGCTGGCCAAGGCAAAGTGGTGGTCAAACAACGCATATCAAAACGATATCGAATATCTGAGATAGACAAACGGCTGAGGGCCTCGAGGACCATGCTGGAGGCGAAACTATTTTCCGATGCCAGGCGGGCAGGCGTGCCGACCCCGATTGTGTACGAGGTGGACCGTGAAAACATGCGGATAGTGATGGAGTTCGTCCGCGGCCGACAGATCAAGCTCGTGCTGGATGAGCTCAATCCCCGGGCCAGGCGGGAGCTCTGCAGGCTCATCGGCAGGCATGTGGCTCGTCTGCATCGTGCGGGTATAGTACACGGCGATCTGACGACTTCGAACATGATTCTCACGGAGGAGGGCAGGATCTATTTTGTGGATTTTGGTTTGGGGGAGTACGACTCATCCACAGAAGCGCGCGGCGTGGATCTGCACCTCTTGAGGCGGGCTCTCCAGAGCATACATTTCAGGATAACCGACGAGGCCTATCGTGCAGTTTTATTGGGTTACCAGAGGGAATTTGGGAAAGGGGCGGGAGAAGTGATAAAGCGGGCGGATGAGATCAGCCGGAGAGGACGCTACGTTCAAAAAGAGGAGAGAACATGGCATTGATATTTGTAACCACCAACCGTCACAAATTTGAGGAAGCCAGCGAAATAGCTCGACGATACGGTATTCAGATCGAACATCGGGACATGTCCTATACGGAAATTCAGGCAGATTCGTTGGAGGACATAATACGCCCGGGGGTGCAACAGGCATGCGCTGCGCTGAGCCTCCCATGTTTTGCCGAAGATGCAGGTTTGTTTGTTAGGGCCCTGAGAGGATTTCCCGGGCCGTATTCAAAGTATGTTTTCTACACTCTTGGCAACGAGGGAATACTCAAGCTCATGGACGGGAAAACCGATCGGAGGGCGGAGTTCAGGTCAGTTGTGGGGTACTGTGATCCCGAGTCGAGACCCAGGGTGTTCGTCGGAGCGGTGGAGGGAAATATAACACTCGAGAGCAGAGGGGCGCATGGATTCGGTTTTGATCCGATCTTCGCCCCCCTGGAGGGGGACGGACGCACCTTTGCGGAAATGGCCACGGATGAAAAAAACAGGTTTTCCCATCGTGCGAGGGCAATCGAAGCCTTTTTCAGATGGTTCAAACAAAGAAAAACAGTCTATCGGTGAGTAAATGGTTCCAGAAAGATCGCATGAGGAAACGGGTCTGGGTATTCTCCCTCCTGCCAAGGTGGAGAAGCTGGTGGTCAAACTGGGCAGGGAGGGGGTACCGCCGAGCAGGATCGGTTTGATTCTTCGGGATCAGTACGCCGTACCCAAGGTCAAGGAGGTCACGGGGAAAAGCGTGAAGCAGATTTTAGAGGCCCACGGGATAAAGTCCGAGGTTCCGGAAGATCTTTCAAGAGTGATTCTCAAAGCCGTAAAGTTATACAACCACCTGATGCGCAATCCCAAAGACTTCAAGGTCAAACGCTCCCTTGAGATGACCGAGGCCAGAATAAACAGACTGGCGAGATATTACAAGAGGAAGGGGGCTCTACCGAAAAACTGGCGTTATGACAGGGAACGTGCTGCTCTTTTGGCACGCGGGTAAGAACTCCAAGAACTTATATCGAGATTTGACCAAAGAAAAAAGGTCGTTAAAAGGTGAATTTTGAATGCCTAGGGCAGAGTTGCGTAGATTTCAGCATGCTGCAGAAGAAGTGGCTTCGTTTCTGAAATCGAGACTTGACGGCAGGACCCGTATCAAGGTCTTCTCTCATATGGATGCGGACGGTATAGCCTCCGCTGCGATCCTTGCAAGGTGCCTCTATCATTATAACGTACCTTTTACGGTCAGGTTCACACTTCCGCTTGCTCCAGATGAGATAGCGGAGCTGGCAAAGGAAGATCATGACATGTTCATTTTTTTGGACCAAGGAAGCAGCCAGATGGATGCCATTCATAAGTTCATCCTAGCAAAACGCAGGGACGTCCTCGTGATAGACCACCATCCGGGCCCGTCCATAGAACACCCAAATTTGGTCCATCTCAATCCCCATGCATGCGGGTTGAATGGTGGAAAGGATGTAAGCGCAAGCGGATCCACGTACTCAGTGGTGGAACGCGTGGATTTGCGTTTCAGGGGTTTGGTCGGACTCGCCATAGTCGGGGCAATGGGAGATCGTCAGGAGTTTCTGGATGGGTTTACGGGTTTCAACGAAAATCTGGTAAAGCGAGCGATCGAGCTCGGGCTCGTGTACCGAAGTGAGGGCCTAAGGCTCATAGGAAGGACGGTGTATCCGGTCGTCGAGTGTTTGAGGCTGTCAATCAGACCGTATATCCTGGGTTTGTCGGGTAGTTTGAGGGCGTGCAGGGGGCTGGTGGATACGCTTGGCGTCGCCCACGAGAGCACCCTATGCAATCTGGGCGAGGAGGTTGAGCGACGGTTGGCGGATGCGATATTTGCGCGGGTTGGTCCCATCGCCACAAATGAACAGTTCAGCCACACCCTCTGGGGAAAACTTTACTCCCTCACCACCGATGACCTGGCTGGCCCCCGGGATCTTAGGGAATACGCCACCATGCTGGATGCGTGCGGCAATCTCGGAAAGCCGGAGGTCGGCTTCGCCGCAGCGATGGGCGATGAGGAGGCCGTCACGGAAGCCCTCGGGCTCATGAGCAGTTATCAGGAACAGATGTTGAAGGCCTTGGGTGAACTCGTGAAGAAACTTAGTTCCTTTAAGCTTCTTCCCGGTTTCAGATATTTCAATTTTGGAGATACCATTGACCCCAGTTTTGTGGGCGAAGCGCTCTCTCTGGCGATCGAGTCGGGATTGATCCCCACCGACAGACCGGTGCTCGGTTTGGTGAAGGCGGGTGAGGATAAAATAAAGGTCTCGGCCCGGAGCACGCGGGGCTTGGCGGCCCAGGGTGTGAACGTGGGTCGGGCCATGGCAAAGACGGTTGCAGAAGTTGGAGGACATGGAAGCGGTCACGATGTGGCCGCAGCCGGGAGGATCCCCACGCAAAAAATAGATGAATTTTTGGAGAGGTTCGGAAGAACTCTTTTAGACGAAAACAAATGATACGGGCGGATGCGATGAGGATGCATGCCCGAATTACATGCTCGTACACCGATGAACGGACATGCAGGGCCGTGGTGGCAGCGCTTACACCGGATAATCTGCGGGTCCCAAAGGGCCTGAAGATATCCACGGTGCAAAGGGGAAGGAGAATGGTGACCGAGGTGCAGCTTGACGGGAGGGCGGAGACCCTGCTGGCAACCGTCGACGACCTCCTCGCATGCGCGCTGGCGGCGGAGAGCATGCTTTGAGGGACAAGCTTTTCATATAAGGCGGGCGATGAGGATTTGGCGATAGATTGAAGTTTGAACTCAAGGGTAGGTTGACTTTCAGCAGCGAACTGGAACCCGCTAGGGCGGATATGGGGGGCCTTCTCGAGCGAGTCAAACCCCTGCTTCTGAAAGGTGCTCCAAAAGGGAAAGAGACAGAAGCGGCAAGGGTCGTGAAGTGGCAGGCGGCGGGGAAAAATTTGGAAATTGAGCTTCAATCAGGACGCCACGTTAGGGCCCACGATGCCCTGTTGCGGATAGCCAAATTTTTGGGCAGAGAGTTGGGTAAAAAATACAAACTTGGATTGCGGGGGATAGTCGCTACCGAGTGCAGGGTTTCCATACCGCGAGTGAATGTGTCGGACCATGCAATGGTCGAACTCAAACGGTTGCCCTATGAAACGAAAGTAGGTAAAGATGGAGTCGAGATTTTATTCAAGAATCTTGCCGAGTCGGATTTGAGGAAAAGGGTAATCGATAGATTTCTCGCCATGGTCGAAGATATTCTAGCTCGAGAACCGGCAAAGGTGGCGGAACCCAGAGTGGTCAGGCGCGGGCGAAGACAGGAGCACAGATTTAAAGAGGATCCATTCGAGGTCGCAAAGGAACTGGGTTGGGTGGTGGAATTTCCGGGGAGAGGGCAATGGACGTACACCGAGCCGTACACGAAGTTGTTGCGGGCGCTTGAGGAGATCATAATCGAAAAAGTGGCACGTCCCCTGGGATTCGAGGAGGTAATGTTTCCAAAGCTGATCCCTCTGGAGGTCATGCAGCGGATGCCTGGGTACCTGGATGGTGTTCCCGAGGGGATGTATTATGTTTGTCCTCCCCCCAGGGACCCAAAAGCTTTTTCTGTGTTCAAGCAAAAGCTCAGGCTCACCAAACGTCTCCCACTTGAGGAGCTGAGGAGGGTGCTTAAAGAGCCCGCTTACGTCCTAGCTCCAGCCCAGTGTGAGCCATTTTACCAGGTTTTCTCCTCGAGCCGTTTAAGGCTGGAAAATCTTCCCGTGAAACAGTTCGACCGCAGCGGATGGACCTACAGGTGGGAAGGAGGAGGGGTGGAAGGCCTCGTGCGCACTCAGGAGTTCAGGCGGATTGAATTCGTGTTCATGGGATCACCGAAGGACGCGGTTGAGATAAGAGACAGGGTCGTGGAGAAGGGAATCGAGGTCCTGGAGGATCTGAAGCTCGAGTGGCGGCTGTCGGTGGCTACTCCATTTTACATGCGCGAGGGCGAGGTCGAAATGGATGCCGAAGATAGCAGTAAGGTGGCCACATATGATCTGGAGGTGGCTCTTCCCTACAGGGATGACTGGCTGGAGATAGGCTCTTATAATTTGCATAAGGCCAGGTTTGCGAAGAGTTTTAAAATAAAGGAAGTTAAAGATAGGGAGGTCTGGACGGGTTGTTGCGGTTTCGGGACCAGCCGCTGGGTCGTGGGATTCCTCGCCCAGCACGGTTTTGACCCGTCGACCTGGCCCGAGACGGTCAGGAAGCGGGTTCACCCGTTGCCGGCCGCACGAAGGGTGGTGGAATAATGCCGGAGGAAAAAAAGAGAATATTGAAAAAGTCCTGGCGAGAAAAAAAGTGGTTCAAGATAGTGGCCCCCTCCATGTTTGGGGGTACCGGGGTAGGGGAGACCCTGGCGCTCGAGCCGGAACAGCTCATTGGACGGGTATTTGAGACTACTTTGGGCGACCTGATAGGAGATTTTTCCAAATCACATATCAAGCTCTATTTTCAGGTGAGCCGCGTGGACGGGGAGAGAGCGATGACAGATTTTGTAGGGCACGAAATGGTCAGGGATTACATCCGGAGTCAAGTGAGGCGCAGGGTGGGAAAAGTGGACAACATTCAGTCCGTAGTCACTCAAGACAGTTACAAGATGAGAGTCAGCGCGATGGTGACGACCGTCAGGCGAGTTCAAAGCACCAAGCTCGAGGAGATCCGGAGGGAAATGCGAAAAGTGATCGAAGCCCGTGCGGATGGACGCACGTTTGATCAGTTCATTCACGAAATGGTGCTGGGAAAGCTTTCGTCCGATATTTACAAAGCTGTGAAACGATACTGTCCGATCCACAAGGTTGAAGTTTACAAGAGCAAGGTCCTCAGTCGTCCCGCCTAGTGGTCCTCATGGAGAAATTGTTTGGCACATCCGGTATCCGGGGGGTCCTGTGGGAGGAGATCACTCCGGAGTTCATGATGGACCTCGGATTGGTTCTTGCGACCCATCTCGGGAACTCCGGAACGGTGGTGATCGGGAGGGATACACGTGTTTCAAGCCTCATGTTGGAAGATAGCTTTGTGTCGGGGCTCCTGTCTGGTGGATGCAGGGTCAAAAAGACGGGCGTGGTCCCCACCCCTGTGGTTGGCTTTGCCGTCAGCCGGTTGGGGGCCTCGGCCGGAGTGGTGATCACAGCTTCCCACAACCCGCCAGAGTACAATGGGATTAAGCTGCTGGACTCCAACGGCATGGCATACACTCCGGAGCTTGAAAAGGAAATTGAGAAGGTGTACTTCAACAAACGGGCGAAACGTGTGGGGTGGGACGGAATCGGCGGGGTCGAGGTGACGGATGTTCTGAGCAGTTACGTGGATGAGGCAGTAGCAAGGGTGAGGCTCAAGCGAAGATATGAAATTGTGGTGGACTGTGGGAACGGGAGCGGCTCGTTCGTCACACCATTTCTATTTCGAAAACTTGGGTGCGAGGTAAAAACGCTGAATTCCCATCCAGATGGGACCTTCCCGGCCCGTGGGCTGGAACCCTCGGCGGAAAATCTGGATGGGTTATGCAGGGCCGTGAGGGCTACTGGGGCTGATCTGGGCATCGCGCACGATGGCGATGCGGACAGGGTGGCCGCTGTGGATGATGCTGGAAGGGTTGTGCAACCGGACAAATTGCTGGCTTTGGTTGCGGCTGGACAACTTACAGAAAATAAAAAGATAGTGGTGACGACAGTGGATGCCTCGATGGTGGTGGACGAGGTCGTCGCAAGGTATGGGGGACAAGTGGTCAGAACCCCGGTCGGAGATGTCCACGTCGCTGCGGCGGTTAAGCAGCATCACTCGATATTTGGTGGAGAACCCAGCGGTGCTTGGATATTCCCGGATTTTCATCTGACGCCTGATGGGCCATTTGGGGCAATTAAGATACTGGAGCTTTTGGATTCCACAGGAAAAAAGTTGTCTGAATTGCTTGATGGACTGCCGGACTATCAGGTGGCAAGGGAAAAAATCCCTTGTTCCAATCCCAAAAAAGCCCAGGTCATGAAAAAAGTTGATTTGAGGTCAAAGGAGATCCCGAACGTTCTGAACGTCTCCCATGTTGATGGTATCCGACTTGAGTTCGGGGATGGCTGGGTCCTGGTGAGACCGTCCGGGACCGAGCCATACATAAGGATCACTGCAGAAAGCAGATCCTCGGAGCGCGCGTTGGAACTTGTTCAGATGATGGCCAAAATTTTGAAGAGCGTTTTAAGCAACTCATCCTAAACCGATATTCACCTCAATTCACCCTGAGGTCCCATCTCCCGAGGTGGGGGAAAATCATGTAGCTTTCGGTTTTGGGTATGGGCTGAGACCACAAAAGCCTCGAATAACTGGCTTGGCCGGGCGATTTGCCGCGAGTGTTTGGGCCTTAAGCTTGAACGTCTGCGCAGATTTTGGTTCGATGAGCACGCGATGGAAAGCGCGGGTAAACGTCCGGGACAATGGAGGAGGCAGACCCGCGCAAACAGCTTTCGGGACGAGATCGCGAGGGTGACCTCCCTAACAGCTTGGATCTCAATTTTCCGGAAGAGTTGCCTCCGTCAACGGCTGCATCTTGTCCGGTGAGGGTGTGGGTTGGCATCCTCGAGCACCTGAGGGACAAGCTCCGTCCTTTAGGGTAGAGTAGTTGACATTTTTATTGTCCGCCTTCGAGAATAAACTGGGATAAAATTGAAAGCGGTGGTGCTTGCGGCGGGGCTAGGAAAGCGAATGCGCCCGCTTACTTTCACGAAACCCAAATTTCTCTTACCGGTGGCTGGAAAGCCAGCCCTCGACCACGTTTTCTCTCTTTTGAAGAACGCTGGCATCGAGGAGGTCGGAATAGTTGTCGGGTTCGGGAAGGAGCAGATAATGGATCGGTACGGGGATGGTTCAAAACTGGGCTTAAAACTGGAGTATCTGCACCAGAAGGAGTTGCTTGGAACCGCTAACGCGGTGTTGACGGCGGAGGATTTCGTCGGTGAAGAGCGCTTTGTCGTCATGAATGGCGATATACTGGTGGACCAGGAGTCGCTGAATCGCATTTTGAGTTCTCACGAAGAGTTCGGTTCGAACGAGGAGTTTGGGGGGATAATGGGCACGATAGAGGTGGATGAACCCGAGCAGTTTGGGATAGTATTCGTGGAGAATGGAAGAGTCGTTGAAATAGTTGAAAAACCGAAACGGATAAAAAGCAGGCTGGCAAACGCCGGCGTATACCTCTTCGATCCAGCAATTTTTGATGCCATCAAAAAAACAAAGCGGTCCAAGCGCGGGGAATACGAACTCACCGTTTCGATGCAGATCCTGGTGGATCAGGGTAGGGTTATCTACACTTTACCGCTCAACCTGTGGGCTGACATAGGCAGACCGTGGGACCTGCTGGTGGCGAACGAGTACTTCTTGCGGGGACAGCGGGGTGAAATTCACGGCAAGGTCGAGGTGGGCGCAAATGTCGAGGATAACGTCTACGTTGGGGAGGGATCCGTCGTTCGCTCCGGGTCTTACATCCGCGGGCCGACCTATATCGGAAAAAATTGCGATATCGGCCCGAACTGCTTCATAAGGCCGTTCACCAGCATCGGAAATAAAGTGAGGATCGGCAACGCGGTTGAGGTTAAAAATTCGATCGTAATGGACAATACGAACATAGGGCATCTGTCGTATGTGGGCGACAGCGTAATTGGAAACAACTGCAACCTGGGCGCCGGGACGACCATAGCCAACCTGCGTCTCGACGAAAAGCCTGTAAAAATGAAAATCGGGGGGAAGGTGATCGACAGCGGCAGACGCAAGTTGGGCACGATTATAGCCGACAACGTAAAAACCGGGATCAACTGCACGATAAACGTGGGAGTCAAAATAGGGCCCAATTCAGCAATAGGCCCCGGGGCCGTTGTGTACAAGGACGTCCCGCCCAACGTCATGGTGTTTGTAGAGCCGAGGGTGAAGAAGAAAAGATGGGTACCCTAGGTGTCTCAAGATGGTTCAGTGGGATAGAAAAGAATTCAGGAGAAAATACCCGAATCTTGCGGGGGAAATGAACGGAAGAGGAACCATCAGGATTCAGGCGGTCAGAAGCGATGTCGACGAGGCCGAAAAGGCGGCACACGGGGTTGAAGGTTACGAGCCGACCGTCGTTGATTTTCTTCGACGATGCAAAGACGATGCGCAGGCACTTGAGGTTATAGAATTTATGGAGAAAAGGGGAGAGATCAAGCCCGATTATGCCAAACGGCTTCGTTTCCAGCTGGTCGAGCGCGGACTCAGAAGCTTCGGAAAATTGAAAAAGCCCGGCTGGTACGAGCACGGAGAGACGTGTTGAGATGCTTGAACTGGGACTCGTGGGCAAGCCAAACACGGGTAAGACCACATTCTTCAACGCTGCCACCCTTGCAAATGCTCCCGTTGCCGGGTATCCTTTTACCACGATCGATGCAAATGTCGGGGTCACGTACGTGCGGAGCACATGTCCGTGCAGGGAATTTAAAGTCAGCTGCAATCCTCAAAATTCCAGGTGTGTGAATGGGGTCAGATACGTCCCCGTGAGGATTATAGATGTGGCAGGTTTGGTTGAGGGCGCGCATGCGGGACGCGGTCTGGGCAACCGTTTCTTGGACAACCTGCGCATGGCGTCCGTGCTCATCCACATAATCGATGCTTCAGGTTCTACGGATGGGGAGGGAAAACCTTGCCCTCCTGGAAAACATGACCCCGTGAAGGACATAGATTTTCTAGAGGTAGAAATTACGATGTGGTTCCGCGATATTTTAGCTAGGGACTGGCAGAGATTCGCACGCAGGGCAAAATACGAGAAACTCGATCTGGTGAAAGAAATAGCGGAACGGATGAGCGGACTCGGTGTAAAAGAGTCCCACGTGGCGGAGGCCTTTAGACGGGTGGCGGTGGACCGAGCGGATCCGGAGAGGTGGAGCGATGAGAATTTGCTCAGATTCGTGAGCGAGCTCAGGAAGTGCAGCAAGCCGATAGTTATAGCGGCAAACAAGTGCGATGTTCCGGAAGCAGAGGCTAACGTCCACCGTATACGCGATCGAGGGCACGTTGTCGTCCCCACGTGCTCGGAAGCGGAACTCATACTCCGTCGGGCCGCTGAGAAGGGTCTCTTGAGATACAGCCCCGGTGATGGTGAATTTTCTGTGCTGAAGCCGGGCTCGCTGAATGAACAGCAGAAAAATGCCTTGGACAAAATTGCGGCGGTGATGAGGAAATGGGGTTCTACTGGAGTTCAGCAGATCATCGAGAAGGCTGTTTATGAGATGTTGAAACTGATCGTGGTATATCCGGTCGACGACGAAGTGAAGCTCACAGATAAAAAGGGCAATGTTCTCCCAGATGCGTTTTTGGTTCCGCAGGGGACCACGGCACGTGAATTTGCGTATTTGATTCATTCGGACCTGGGGGATTCCTTTCTTCACGCCATCGACGCTAGGACTAAACGGAGATTGGGCGAGGATCACGTGCTGAAACACGGGGACATCATACGGATAGTATCCACAAAGGGACGATAGAGGTAACCTCCTCCCCGCTTTCGGAGGAGGACTCCCGCTAAAGTTAAATCGATGGGAGATAATTCTGGACGAGGTGACCACTTGGTAAAAGTGCTGGTTTCGGATAAGATCCACGAGGACGGCCTGAAGCTCATTAGGGAGTTTGCTGAGGTGGAGGTGGCAACGGGCCTGAAGCCAGAAGAGCTGCTCGAGCGAATTAAGGACAAGGATGTGATGGTCGTCAGGAGCGCGACGAAAGTGACGGCGGACGTTATTGAAGCTGGAAAACAGCTAAAAGTTATCGCAAGGGCTGGTGCGGGATTGGATAACATAGATCTCGAGGCCGCTAGGTCTAAGGGCATCCATGTGGTCAACGCACCGGAGGCTCCGGCAACCGCTGTTTCTGAACTGGTTTTTGCGTACATGCTTTCATTTGCGAGGAACATCATCAGGGCGGATTCTGGAACTAGACTGGGAAAGTGGGAGAAGAAGGAACTGGTGGGGACAGAATTGAAAGGCAAGACGTTGGGGATAATCGGCACCGGCCACATTGGCCGGGAAGTCGGGTTCAGGGCGGTCGCGTTCAAAATGAAGTTGCTTCTTCATGATGTGGTTCAAGACAGGGAGTTCGCTAAACAAACGGGTGGAAAATACGTTAGTTTGGAGGACTTGTTGAGAGGCTCGGATTACGTTACCCTCCACATACCATTATCCCCCAAAACCAGACACATTATCGGGAAGCGGGAATTGAGCATGATGAAACCCACCGCTGTGCTGATCAACACCTCGAGAGGAGCTATCGTAGACGAAGGTGCACTGGTCGAGGCCCTGCATGAGAAAAAAATTGGGGGGGCATGCTTGGATGTGTATACAGATGAGCCACTACGCGAGAGCCCGTTGTTCAGCTTGCCAAACGTGATCCTCACGCCCCATATTGGAGCATCCACCGTTGAGGCTCAACGCGAAGCATCGATTATTATAGCCCGGAAGATAAGAGAGATAATAAAGTGAGACAGGTGAGCAAAAGTTTGCAGGAAATTGTACACCACAGGATACGTGAATGGCATCGTGGTTCAGCCATCACACGCGTAAAACGTCCGAGCAGGTTGGACAGAGCCAGAGCGCTGGGATACAAGGCGAAGCAGGGCATCATAGTGGTTAGAGCCCGTGTCAGGAAGGGAGGCAGGCGTAAACCTAGGCCTTCGCGGGGCCGGAGGCCCAAGCGGATGGGTGTTTCAAAAATAGTCCCGAAAAAAAGCCTTCAGTTAATCGCAGAGGAGCGCGTTGCTAGAAAATACACCAATTTGGAGGTTCTCGGTTCGTACTTCGCCGGTTCGGACGGTACTCATGAATATTTCGAAGTGATAATGGTGGATCCGGCTCATCCCGTAGTGAAAAGTGATCCTCGTCTCAACTGGGTTTGCAACCGGTCCCAGCGCGGGCGCGTGTACCGTGGGTTGACCAGAGCCGGGAGAAAGATGAGGGGTCTGCTTTTCAAGGGGAAGGGATCGGAGAGGATGAGGCCGAGCGTCCGGGCTAGGGGAAGAATAAAGTGAGCACATGTTTATGCCATTTCGCGGTGCGGCGGTGAACGTATACGCACACGCGACGGAGGACGAAAACAAGGTTTTAAAGGCTCTTAGGACGGTGTTGCCCGAAGACGTAGAGATTCAGAAATCAAATTTGAAAGGGCATCACGGAAACCCGATAACCTCGTTGAGCGCGGTGATAGACCGGAAGTCCATGTTACGAAAGTTCTGGGACAAGATACTGGCCGGACTACAGACTGGCGAGCTGGATAAGCTCCTAGAGCGCATGTTGAGGGAGGTGGACGATTCTTGTCGCACGTACTTACGATTTGACAAGCAACACGCGTACAGGGGAGAGCTCGTGCTTACCACCAAAGGAGATTCCATTCATGTCAGACTGAAGATACTCGCATTTCCCGCAAAACGTGAAATAGCGCAGAGGTTGATTCAACAATTTGTCGAGGGTGGCCAACACGAGGAAGGTGAGAAAAAGATACATAGCATTTGAGGTCGTGGACGAAAAAAGCGCGCCGAACGTTCAAAAACTCATTATTTTTTTAAAAAAGGAGCAAGCCGGGAAGTTCAGGGTGGTATTCTACGACGAGCGTTTGCGAAGAGGTCTTGTCCAGTGT
>CAZMCI010000003.1:30650-45868 GCA_964564905.1 Hadarchaeota archaeon (SeqCode)
GGTTCACCTAGCTCAAAAACCGGACCCAACCAAAACCGAAGGCTACGGGTCGCTTCCAATCCTTTTCTCTCAGGAGGGGACTTTTCGGAGAGGTTTTTGCGCTCGGCGATAAAAGTTAAATACGCTTTCATCTTATGGGTATTGAATCAGGATAATATGTCAACGAGGTGTGGATGAATGGCTTTTGTGCCTCCTGGAGCAGGTTATGACAGGACCATCACGGTATTTAGCCCTGACGGCAAGCTGTTCCAGGTTCAATATGCCCAAGAAGCGGTCAAGCGCGGTCTTACCGCTCTTGGTATCACGGTAAACGAGGGCGTGGTTTTGGCTGCTGAAAGAAGGATCAGAAGTAAACTGGCGGAGGAAGTGTCCATAGAGAAGATTTTCCAGGTGGACGAGCATATCGGAGCTGCAGCGTCGGGACTGATTGCCGACGCACGCGTTCTCATCGACCATGCACGCATAGAAGCACAGATCAACCGCTTGCGCTACGATGAGCCCATCACCGTTCAGGCATTGGCAAAGCGCATAGGAGATATCAAACAGCTGTATACCCAGCATGGAGGGGTTAGACCGTTTGGGGCTAGGTTGTTGATAGCTGGAATTGACAACGATAAGCCCCACTTATTTGAGACCGATCCAAGCGGGGTGGTCGCAGCGTACAAGTGTCAGGCGATAGGAGGAGGTGCCCAAACCGTCACGGAATTCTTGGAACGAAAATACGATGAGGAGTCTTCCTTGAACGAGGCGATTTCGCTTGCTATCGAAGCGTTACGGTTGGTGATCGAAGGGGAGCTCAGCGCTGAAAAAATTGAGATGGCGATAATTCCAAGCAAGAGCAAAAAGTTTGAGAAACTAAGTTTTGAGGATTTGACCAAGTATATAAAGCGTCCTTCTAGATCGCCGGCCAAGCCCGCCAAGGGGTAGCGCCCCATGGTAAAGTTGGAAGATGCTGTCATAGCCAGACTCTCCAGACACGGCTC
Organism: Hadarchaeota archaeon (SeqCode); assembly: GCA_964564905.1. Taxonomy (GTDB): domain Archaea; phylum Hadarchaeota; class Hadarchaeia; order Hadarchaeales; family Hadarchaeaceae; genus B75-G9. Next base: position 31,634 of record CAZMCI010000003.1, read on the forward strand.
GACTTTTGAGGTGCTGGTCGACCCAGAGCTGGCTATGGCGATAAGGTCTGGCGGATCGGCGGACCTCAGGAATGTGCTGGCGATAGACAAGATCTTTAAGGACGCCAAGAAAGGCGATGCCGCGTCGGAGGAACTCATCAGAAAAGTTTTTGGATGCGCTGAGGTGTCCAAAGTCGCAGAGGAGATCATACGAAAGGGCGAGGTTCAGGTCACGACCGAACAGAGGCGCAAAATGCGCGAACAGAGGCTGAAGCAGATAGTATCTCTGATAGCGAGGCGTGCGATAAATCCGCAGACGGGAATGCCCCATCCCCCCTCTAGGATCGAAGCGGCGATTGCGGAAGCCAGAGTGCATATCGACGAGTTCAAGGGGGCGGAGGCGCAGCTTCCGAAGATAGTCAAAGAGCTTCTTCCGATCCTGCCCATAAAGTTCGAGAATCGCAGGGTGGAGGTCAAAATCCCCGCTGTCCACGTTGGCAGGTCTCAGCGGGCGGTAAGGGAGTTCGGCACGCTAAAGAGCGAAAGGTGGCTGGGGGATGGGTCCTGGATGGTGGTGGTCGAGATACCCGCGGGGGTTCAGGCTGAATTTTTCGACAGACTCAATGCCCTTACAAAGGGGGAAGTTGAGACGAGGGTGCTGGAATGATCCACGTACAAAATCGGGAGCTCGTGGTTCCCGGCGAGCTGGTCGCTGAGGGGAACTATCGTTTAAAAGATGGTGCTTACCGCGAGGGAAAGCGAATTTATTCGTCGGTAGTGGGGTTAGCTTATCTGCAGGATGAGAATATAAAAATAGTACCCCTTCAGAGACCATACATCCCCCTTAGAGGCGATGTGGTGGTGGGCGTGGTCGTTGATTCGTATCATTCTGGCTGGATCTTGGACCTGAATTCCCCCTACACGGGAAATTTATTCGTTTCCGACCTGTTGCACCGAAAGGTTGACCTGAACCGTGAGGATGTGAGCAGATATCTGGAGATTGGGGATCTGGTGGTTGCGGTCGTGAAGGACGTTGATGAGCGAATGCGCGTTCAGCTCGAAACGGGAGAGTTTAGAAGGGGAAAAGTCGACAGCGGAAAGCTGGTCGAGATCTCACCGGCGAAGGTTCCAAGGGTGCTTGGTCGGAAGGGCTCCATGCTCAAGACGCTTCAGGAGACCACAGGGTGCAAGCTTATAGTAGGGCAAAACGGACGGATAATAGTTCAGGGGAAGGACCCGCAGATGGTGAATGCGGTGGTTCAGGCCCTGTTTATGATCGAGCATGAGGCGCACACTTCGGGCTTGACCGACAGGGTGCGTCTTCAGCTTGAAAAGTTGAAAAGGAGGGAATAGAATGGAAGGTCCAGAAAAATTGATCGTCGATGGTAAACGCCTTGATGGACGAATGCCGAATGAGCTGAGGCCCTTGAAAATAGAGGCAGGCGTGTTAAAGCGGGCAGACGGTTCGGCGTACGTTGAACTCGGAGAGAACAAGGTGTTGGCGGCCGTCTATGGACCCAAGGAGATGCACCCCAGACACGACCAGCAACCGGACACCGCCGTGCTTCGATGCCGCTATAACATGGCTCCCTTTTCAGTTGAGGACAGAAAGAGACCGGGACCCGACAGACGTTCGGTGGAGATATCGAAGGTGATTAGGGAAGCTCTGGAGCCGGTGTTATTTCTTAAACTTTACCCACGTTCGGTCATTGATGTGTTCATCGAGATCCTCCAAGCCGATGCTGGTACCCGTACTGCGGGGATAAACGCGGCCTCCGTGGCGCTCGCCGATGCAGGAATACCGATGAGAGATCTCGTGTCAGCCGTGGCCGTTGGTAAAATTGAAGACACGATAGTCCTGGATCTTACAAAGGAGGAGGACCAGCTGGGCACCACCGACATGCCGATGGCGATAGTACCCCGAAAACAGTTAGTGACCTTGTTGCAGATGGATGGTCATCTCACCGAAGACGAGTTTAAGCGGGCCCTGGATCTGGGATTTCAGGGATGTGCGCAGATTTATGAGGTCCAACGTCAAGCTTTGAGGGAGAAATACGGGATCAAGGAGGAGTGAGCGATGTACGGGATAGTGTCAAGGGTCAAGAGGGATTATATCGTGGGTCTGGCAAAGCATGGAGAAAGGGTGGATGGCCGAAAGTTTGACCAGTTTAGAGATGTCTCAATCAAAATGGACACGATCAAAAGCGCAAATGGTTCCGCAGAGGTCAGGATTGGTGACACCCGGGTGCTCGTGGGCGTGAAGATCCAGCATGCCGAGCCCTTTCCGGATATGCCGGAAAGTGGGGTTTTGATGGTCAACGCCGAACTTCGGCCCCTAGCGTCGCCAAGTTTTGAACTCGGGCCACCCGGTGAGGAAGCGGTTGAACTGGCACGCGTTGTGGACAGAGGGATCCGAGAATCCGAGGCCATAGCTCTGGATAAGCTTGGGATAAAATCTGGTGAGGATGTGTGGGCGGTATTCATAGATATTCACGTGCTCGACCACGACGGGAACCTCATCGATGCATCCGCGCTTGGCGCCACGGCCGCGCTTTTGAACATAAAACCGCCAGAGGACGAGGCATGGGTCCTGCAGGAATTCCCAATTCAGAAACGTCCGGTCGCTGTGACCGTCTCTAGGATCAACGATAGATTGATGGTGGACCCCTGCTTGGATGAAGAAAATGTGGCTGATGCGCGTTTAACCATAACCACGGTCGAGGACGGCAGCATATGCGCGATGCAGAAGGGAGGAGCAGGGTATTTCTCTCGGAAGCAGATAGAGGAGGCCTACCACCTCGCGAGGACAAAGGCAGATGAGCTCAGGGCACGCTTGGGGTAAAAACATGTCCAGGACGAAGAAAGTTGGGGCAGCCGGAAAGTTTGGGCCTCGGTATGGCCGAAAGGTGAGAAAGCTCTTCGTCGATGTAGAGGGTAGACTCAGGAAGAGGTATAGATGTCCAAACTGTGCGGCCCCTAGGGTTAAACGCGTCAGCACGTCGATATGGCAGTGTAAGAGGTGTGGGGTGAAGTTTGCTGGAGGGGCCTATTCACCGTTTACGCATGCCGCCGGAGTGGAAGAATCAAAGGAGGAAAAGTAATGTTGAGATGTAGCGAGTGCGGAAGGGAATTTGAAAAACTTCCTGAAGGACGTGTGCGTTGCCCGCATTGCGGTTCGCGCGTTCTTTACAAGACCCGCGAAGACATCATCCGTAAAGTTAAGGCAAAATAGGTGCGCATCAATATTTTGGATGAATCTCCCTTATTTGAGTTTTCCCCTCGGGCGAGTTGTGGTTCGGCGGGACTTGTCTCCAATTATCAAATACGGTCTTGTTCGAAAACTGCTGTTTGGAATTATGAGTAATTTTCCATTGTCTGTTAAAACTTTGGTTGAGGTAAGTGATATCTGGGTCACTTCTCCTCTTTTTCCGTCGATCTCGATCCTTTTACCGACCTCTATTTCCCGGTCGAATACTAGGCTCACTCCGGCTATGGCGTTTGCTAGCCATGCCGTGATGAAGGCAAACCCGAAGATCACCCCTATTATGCCAAGCGCGGCCGCAACGCTTACTATCAGGGAGAGTATCCCGAGGATGTACATGACCACCAGGACGAAAACCAGGAACGTGATGCCGTAAAGAATATTGGCCAGTTTCTGGTATCCGCTTAGCCTCTTGAGCTTTCCCTTGATTATTGCGCGGAGAACTAAAATCGCGCCGATAAAAATCACGCCCGTTAAAAAGATTGTGAGCACGTGGTTCCAGCTCAGGGACTCACCAATTCAGTTATAAGGATGGGAGCTAAAAAATTTTCAGTTAAAAATCGTGGTGACGCTCCGGTGGCAAAAGCCGTTCAAGCCAGCGCGGTGTTGAAATTTGCGTTTCGAAACACGCGCGATGCGGAGGCGGTCAGGCTGGCGATAGCTCCTGAACGGGAGCTTCCGGCCTCGGTTCGCTGCAGGGTCCGTATAAGCCGCAGGAAAAACGTTTTATGTCTGTGGGTAGAGTCAACTGATACCGCAGCTTTGCGAGCGGCGCTGAACTCATTTGTCAGATGGGTAATGGTCGCTCGTGACATGGTGGAAAGAGGGGGAAAATAGATGGAAAAACTCTCGCCTCAATTACGGCATCAGATCGCGCAGTTCCGGCAGGCGCAGCAGCACGCGCAGGCCTTGCTCAGCCAGCGCCAGCAGTTGGAGCTGCTGCTCAAGGAAACTGAACGCGCATTGGAGGAACTGGGAAAACTCCCGGAGGATGCGGTGGTTTACAAAAGTGTGGGAACGTTGCTCGTGAGATCTGAAAAGAGCACCCTCCAAAAGGATTTGACAGAACAGAAGGAGAGCCTTGAGCTGCGAGTCAAGACGCTTCAGCGGCAGGAGGAGAGGGCTGTCCAGCGCCTGCGCGAAATGCACGAAAAGATAGATGGTGCCCTGAAAGGCAGGGGACTGAGCGAGAGCCCTCCGAGTTAGGCCTGGGCGCATGAAAAATGTGGCCAATTTTTTGGCGGAGGTGTCCAAGGGTGGGCAGCGCATCCTGGTGTTGTGTCACCACAACGCAGACCCTGATGCGGTGGCCAGCGCCGTGGTGCTGTCGGATGTCCTCAATCAACTGGGGGCCAAGGCCGAGCCTGGAGCGGCCGATGATATAGCCACGTACTCTCAAAATATTTTGAAAGCGTTCGGGAGGGAGATCCCTGTAAACCCTCCGCTAAACGTTGATATGGTGATACTGGTGGACACCTCCAGCCTTGAGCATTTGGGGGATTTTGGGGCCAAGCTGAAAGAAGCCCAGTTAAAGCTGGCGGTCATAGACCATCACAGACCGGTTCAGGGTATGAGAGAAATTTCCAGTTTTTATTTCGTGAGGGAGGATTTTCCGTCTGAAGCTGAGCTCATCTTCAGAATCCTCAGCGAACTCGGGATAAAGCTCAGGCCGGATCAGGCCTCTCTACTGCTCGCTGGCATCATAAGCGACACGGCACACTTCAATTTTGCCAAACCTGAGACTTTTGAGGTGGTCAATGAGCTGTTAAGATCGGGCGCTGATTACCAGCGGGTGAACGAGGCCCTCAAGCCCCCGGAGGACATTTCGAAACGTGTGGCCATGTTGAAGGCAGCGGGGCGCTCGCAGCTGCGCCGGGTCTGTGGGCACCTGACCGTGTTCTCGGAGCTCGGTTCCTTTGAGGGAGACGCTGCCGCGATGTTCCTCAGGATCGGGGCAGACATCGCGTTTGTGGGATCGGAGGATAAGGGGAAGGTCAGGGTAAGCAGCAGGGCGAGGGCGGAGGTCCTGAAAAAAACCGGCCTGCATCTGGGCGAGCTGATGGAGATACTCGGAAAACGGTATGAGGGGAGCGGAGGAGGCCACGCTGGCGCCGCGAGCATGAAAGGCAAGGGAAAGCTCGAGGACGTCAAAAAGGAGCTCTATAAGATTTTGGAGCAGAAGTTGAAATCGAAGCAATAGTGGCGTGAGGGAATGGCGGTCCCCCCGGATGTACGTTTGAAGCTGGAGCGAGCGGGATATCGTTTAATTGGCAGACACAAACACAGTGCGGTTAAGGTATGTCACTGGACCAAAAAAAGTCTGCTCGATCGGGGGGTCTGCTATAAGGAACAGTTTTATTCCGAGGAGCTTGGCATACGAAGCCACCAGTGCCTTCAGTTTACCCCAAGTCTGCCGTTCTGCGATCACAGGTGTGTATTTTGCTGGAGAGACACCTCTCTGACCAGTTCGAGGTGGTTCGGTGACCCCGACGAACCGGGGGATATCATCGACGAGGGCATCGCTGCTCAGCGAGTGTTGTTGAGTGGATTTGGAGGAAATCCCGATGTGAACAAACGTAAATTTGAAGAGGCCCAAAATCCCAAGCACTGTGCCATATCTCTTGCGGGAGAGCCTACAATGTACCCGAAAATTAGCGATTTGATCGAGGAGTGTCACAGACGAAGAATGACGAGTTTTTTGGTCACCAATGGTCAGCATCCGGACGTGCTGGAGAGATTAACCGCTCCAACTCAGCTTTACATCTCGATGGTGGCTCCCGATCAGGATACCTACGAGAAGGTATGTCAGCCCGTTAGGCCCGGTGGGTGGGAAAGATTCAACGAGAGTTTGGAGCTCATGTCCTCGTTTAGCTGTAGAAAGGTTATCCGCCTCACGCTTGTCAAAGGACTCAACTTAAGGGATCCGGCGGGATATGCGAGGATGATAGGACGAACCGATGCTGACTTTGTGGAATTAAAAGCCTACATGTTCGTCGGATTTTCGCGAAAGAGGTTGAAGATGGAGAACATGCCGTCGCACCGCGAGATAAAGACGTTTGCGGAGGAGCTGGCACGGGAACTTGGATTTTCCGTGGCGGATGAATCCGACCAAAGCCGGGTTGTGCTCCTAAGAAGGACGTAGCGGTTTTTGTTAGCTTGGGGGCGCACTGCTCAAAGCAGATTTTTGCATGGTTTCTTGCCACTGCTCCATTACCTGCTGTGCATAATTCTGGTAGTTGTCCAGCATGTTCTGCCAGATCCCGGTTTCCTTCCATTCTTGTTTCAGGATCTCCCAGCTTTTCTTCCAGTTGGACCATTCGTCGGAAAAACTAGGTTCCCATTCGTCGGCGTGTTCGAGTATGGCCTTGGCGTGGGTAAGATGGATCCGGGCGGCGCTGACGGATGTGAACGCGCTTCTTGTTTCGTTCTTCTCCATAGCGCTTATCGAGTTCTCTTTTAGTTGTTCGCTTATATCGACCAGTTTCTCGACAACGTTTTTGCTTAGCGTATTTTCCGGGGCACCCTCCAACATCGCCTGTATTTCAGACATCGCCCCGTTAAATTTGGATAGCGCATCGTCGAATACCGATATCGTAATAATCGAGGCTTGAACCGCAGTGACGACTTCGACGTCGATGGTAATGTTGACATCCGCGAGGATATTCTCCACGCGGAAGTAATCGGAGAGGTCCCCGGGCATCTGCCCCTGCTGCCCCGCGAGCCCCTGTAGACGATGGGCCATGAGTTCTATACGGGCCTGTATGTTGTCTGTGCTCTGAACCGCAGCGCTTGAAACCTCCTCAAGGATGTCGTCCAAAACTTGGATCTCATTATCCACTTCCACGGACAGTTCCGGGAACCTCTTCTTAAGTTTTTCACAGAGTTCCTTCATCAACTTCACTCTTACCACCTTTACCTCCGGGAGATGTTCCTCCATCCACTCCACGACCCCACGTTTCGTAATGGCATCGCTGGAAACCGTCTTGTTTATTTTTTCGGTAAATTCCTCAAGGATGTGTTCATACTCAACTCCCTTTGCACGGTCAACTAAGTGTACGTACTCGGTCCATCGTTCCATCATCTGATCATCCTCGCTAACCATTCGGATTTTCTCTCCGAGTCGTTCCAATCCGTAAAATGGGGAGTCGGGATCAACGTCTATCAGATCAACCACCGCAGGGGTCACCACTGCTGCGCCGGTGGAAATCAAGACGATTACAACCACAGGTACCGTCGCGATACCTTTTTGCCCCAGCGTTCTCATCCTTTACCACCTCCTCTTTTTTTATAATAAATTTTGGGGGCAAACTCCCGTTGCCCCCTCACTCCTTCAGATCCAAGTGTTTCGGTGCGAATCATGTCCGGGCTGACGGGGACTGGCTCGATTTTCACTGGATGTGGGCGTACGGGAGCGTATGGGTTCTTTTGAATTATTACCCAATTCCTTGGATGTCGCACGGTCCAATAATCCCAGTCACCGCTGAGCGTTGCGGTTCCTTTTCCGGAAGCCTTCAGAAACACACCTTCTCCGGAGACATCCACGGAGATGTCATGTCCGCGAATCTCCAGCACTCCGGACCCCACGTATGTCACCTTGCTGGCGTCCGTAGAGTCCGACCCTATTTCCCACTCACCTAGGGCCCTCACCCAGGCGTTGCTTGACACGGTTACTTCGGTCTCCATCCTTGCAAATATCAGGAGGTTTCCGGTGCCTTCGAGCAAAGCCATCCCGTCTCCCATCGCAAACAGCGTGCCCCTTCCACGCAGAAATATCACTTCTTCGGTTTCCGCATCGATATCCTCCGTGGGCTCAGCGTTCGGAGAGCTCACCTGGGTGTCATCTAGATCGCCTCCAACCGATACGCCGTATTCCCCAGCGTTTGTCTCACAGGTTTCTGCGGCCACGAGCGTAGTGGACCCCATCAGCGCCATGATTACCGCAAGCGCACCGAGGATTTTTCCCGTCGTCGAGATCACTTTCTAACACCTCCTTTTCGTTTTTTCAATTGACCGCATATCCCCAACGTGCTCGAGGAGAGCAGCGTTCCAGTATCGCTCCCACCTCAGCACGCCCCTGAGGATTCTGCGGCCAACTTTCTTTTTGCAGGTCATTTTTGACCTCCGATTGGGTCTTTGTTGAAGGGGGTATTTACCAAATCTCGAAAAACCGTTCAATTTTCGTCTACAAATCGTGCCAACATTTTGTCTGTTACAAAAAAAGGACTTGTTTTCGTTTCTTATCGTTCAAAAGTGGATATCAGGCCTGTTTTTTGATTTTATCTCCGATTTTGCTTCAAAAGATTTATTGGGGTACAGAGGTTCAAACTCATTGGTTGCTAGATGACGATACGGGAAGCGTTTGGCGTGGTGCTCCTCGTCGTCCTGCTCCAGCTCAGTTTGGGCATCATCCTCTACGGACCGTTTAGCCCTGCTCCGGGGCTGGATATCCTCACCGTGGTGGTTGCCGTAGGCATAATGGCTGCTGTGGCCGGGTCGATCGCAACCGTGCTCGTGCTCGTTTTCAAGCGCTACGCAAGTGAACGGGCTGTCAGGATAGCATTGATGACCCTCACGGAGGACGAGCGCAGGGTATTCGAGGCGATCGTACGCTCGGGAGGTGAAGTCCGGCAGGATAAGCTGAGGAGGGAGGTGGACATGTCAAAATCCAAGCTCAGCGCGCTGGTGAACAATCTCGAGCGAAAGCACGCGATCACGAAGACGAGGTACTGGAAGACGAATATTCTAAAGGTCACCGAGGAGTTTGGCGGCCGGTGATCTGGCACCATCCCAAGCTTGAAAAGTGGAGCGGTGTATTTAATTTGGGTTTGAATGGGCGATGTCCTTGCGCGTATGAGGAGATATTTCGACAGGCAGGAGAAGCTCCGCGAGAAGGCGTTGGACCTTTCGCGGAAGGTAGTGAGGGCTTCCGCCCGAGCGATTGCGGCAATGCATCGTGGGGATAACGCCACCGCAAAGAAAATGATGATGGAGGCAAGGGCCAAACTAAGTGAACTGGAGAGATCCATCAAGATGGATCCGGCGTGGATGCATTCGGGGATCGTGATGTCAGCCCAACAGGAATACTGTGAGGCTAAGTTGTTTGAGGGGATCCTGAAGCGCGGCGGTATCCCATCTCCGGAGAAACTTAAGGTACCATATCAGCCTTACTTGGCTGCCCTTGCGGATGTAGCGGGTGAGCTCAGACGACACGCTCTGGATCTGATAAGGGCGAATAAGGTAACGGACGCCGAGCTGATGCTGAAGATGATGGAAGAGATACACGAGTTGCTCATGAGCTTTGATTATGCAGACGCAATCCTCCCAGGGATGAAGCGGAGGCAGGATATGGTGAGGGCGGTATTGGAGAGAACGCGGGGGGACCTCACGACCGCCATGAGGCAGCAGAGGCTTGAAAAGACGCTTGAACGTGTGAAGCGGAAGAAGTAAAAGTGGCTCTTTTTCAGTAACTTATTATCTTCGGTGCCGCTTAGACAAAAAAAGCAAATTTTAACCGAATCCTTGACTTTCTTTTAGCTTATTCGTGGCTTCTTCGCAGTATGGCTGTTTGTTCTCTGGTGCATTTATGCCGAGCAATCTGGTTTTTTCACCCGTCTCTAACCCTATCACAGTTTATGACTTTCGTGGCGGTGCTTTTTTCTATTGAAACCGGGTGGGTGTTGGCGCGGGAATTCTGGCTTGTGTTCGGTCACGCAACTGCTTACAAAAATTGCTCCAATGATTATCAACGCTAAACTGCTGCAACCAATGTGTTTCAATTTTGCCGTGTTCATCAATTTTCTAAATTTTGTCTTCAACATCTTCCACGTCCTTGGCTTGACACATTGTTATGCCTATTTATTCCATCGGGGCTTTGGAGGTTCTTTTTAAAGAAGCAATTACCTGAGAAAAGGGCACTAGAAAGGATGTATTCAATAAGGGAGATTCGATATATTTTGGCTTGAATTTTCATTTTCTCTTTTTAATCGGGTCGAATGTTTTGATGTCCGGCACCCGCTTGAGGGCCTCGTCGTGGGTCATCAGCTTGGTAACACCTTTCCTGTGCATCGATGCCAGCAGCGTCGCGTCCCTGCCCCCTATGCCGAGGTGGGAGTACTTGGAGAGCTCGTTCGCAGCTTTTCTCGCCAGATCGAGTGTCAGCTCGTCCACCTGCATCGGAAAACTGAGGAACACGTCAAGTTTTTCTCTTCCGAGCACTGGGCCGAGGTTCTTGATCAGGAAGTGAGCGACCTCCATCACCACCACTGTGTTGATTAGGACACCCTCACGGAGGGATTTCCTGACAGCCGGGACAACTGATTTGTGCTCTGGAGCGTCGGCGTCAAAGTAGTAGGCCCAGATATTCGAGTCAATCATGATCATGGGAGATACCCCAGATCTCCTTCAGCTTCTTCGCGGGGATCTTCGAGCCCTTGACACAGCCTTTCAGCTCCCGCTCAAATTTCTCGATGTCGGCGCTGGGTTCGATGGTTATTCGACCGCCTTCCTTTTGGACCCGCAAAGTCTGGCCTTTGTGGAGGTCCTCTCGAACCTCGGGAGGTATTGTGATCCTCCACTTGTCGTCAATCGTGGTTTCTCCCACTTCTTCACCCATCCCACTCATTGTCCCACTACCAAAATAAACCTTTCGCTCGCGATCATTCATGACTATCCCGCCGGGGGTTTGGGTCGAGGTTGTTTATAAGGGGAAAACTGGAGGGTTCTGTTTCACCTTCAGGATACGGATATGCCAAAAAGAGAGTATTCTGGTCTTTTACCTTTCAATCTCATCATCTTGGGCCATGAGGTTACATGTCTACGCACCAAAAACGGCCGCCAAGTAGGCTCCCTTCGATTTTGGGACAATTACAGCCTCGGATTTATTGGTTCATCTTCCAAGCTTAGAACAAAGCTGGGAAAGAAAATGTAATAAGGTTTGTAAAAAAGATAAGGTTCTTTTACTCCAAAAGAAAGAACAAAAAGCTGCAGGAAGTATACAGGTGGGTAAATGAAGTTTGATACAAGAAAAATTAAAGAGGAAGCGAAGAAGGACTACGAAAAGGCTTGGTTAGAAACGGCACGGCTTCTGAAAACCAAGGGCAAGTTCTTCACCCTAACTAAAAAACCAAGTCAACATCCTCTTCCAGAACTTGTGGCAAAGGTGAGGAGAGTTTTTCTGAACATGGGCTTCGCCGAAGTTTATCTTCCATCGATAGTTGACGTTAGTGAAGTACGGCGTCAGTACGGTCCGGAGTCGTTAGTAATTTTGGACAGGGTATTTTTTCTAGCAGGTCTCGACCGACCAGATATCGGGATAAGCAAAGATAAACTCAGGAAAATAAATGACGTGATCCCCGGTTTCACAAAAGTAGAGAAATTGAAGAAGATCTTTAGAAGATACAAAAAAGCGGAAATCAGCTCCGATGATATAGTCGAAACTATGGTAAAGGAGCTTGGTATAGAAGAGACCCAAGCCACCAAACTGATATCAGAAGTTTTTCCGGAGTTTAAGGCTCTAAAACCGATTCCAACTAATTTAACCTTAAAATCCCATACCACCGCTCTTTGGTTTCCGGTTATTTCCGAAATGCTCAAGCGTGAGCCTCTTCCCCTACAGCTTTTCTCCGTAGGTCAAAAGTTCAGGCGGGAGCAACGGCTGGATCCGACCCATCTCTATGAATCGTGGACCGCTTCGATCGTCATAGTCGCGGAGGAGATAAGTTTGGAGGACGGGCAGCGGATAACTAGAGAGATATTGAGCAGACTCGGTTTCGATCGCGTAAAGTTTTCGATCAAGGCAACAACCTCAAAGTACTATGCTCCCAAGACGGAGTTCGAGGTTTTCGTCGAGCACCCTAAAACGGGCGAATCCATAGAGGTGGGCGATGCGGGCTTCTACAGCCCAGTAGCTTTGAGTAACTATGATATTCCATATCCCGTGTTCAACCTTGGCATCGGTTTAGAACGTATGTTGATGATCCAGAGGGGAGAGACGGATATAAGGGCTCTCGTCTACCCATACCTCTACAAGAAAACTAGGTTCACAGATTCAGACCTCTCGAAGATGATAAAATTTGAGCGTGAGCCAAAGACGGAGGTTGGCAGGAAAATATCGGCCGCGATAGTCAGGATAGCAAAAAAGCACGGTGATGAGCCAAGTCCGTGCGAGTTCAAAGCTTTTGACGGAGAAATGGGCGGTAGACGAGTCGTGGTAAAAGTGGTGGAACCGGAAAGCAACACAAAGCTCATAGGGCCAGCTGGGTTCAATGAGGTCTACGTTTATGACGGTAATGTGATCGGGGTTCCGGTAAAGGGGTGGGAAAAAGATGAGTTTCTGAACGCGGTGAGGAAACAGGGCACACCAACGGGACTTACATACATGGAGGCATTCGCGGCTCTGGCAGCGCGAGAGATCGAGGAAGCAGTGGATCGCGGGGACAAGGAAGCCAAAGTACGGGTACGGGCAGTGAAGTCACCCAGCGATATCAATCTCGCGGTCAGTGAGGTGGCCCAGCGTTATATCACATCCAACAGGAAGCAGATAGACATACGTGGTCCGGTGTTTGTCACAGTGGTCGCAGAGATCACGTAACCCCAACCAGTGCCTTAAGCGTTTTTAGTCCTCTTCTTGCAGTTTCGCGGGCTCTGTGCGGATTCCAGAATTCAGCTATTATGAGACCGTTGTAGTTTATCTCTTTTAGAGCACGGATTATCGGGTCAAAATTTATCTCGCCATCTCCCGGGATGAGGTGGTCGTCGGTCTTGCCCGTGTTGTCGTGAATATGTACATGAACCAGATATTCCCGCATTTCCTTGATCTGATTTGCGATCGTGCGCCCCGTGTTTTTTTGTCCCGCTCTGCGTGCCTCTAGGTGGGCATGTCCTATATCAAATGTCATTTTTGCTCCATCCACCTCCGACAGAAACTTTTTGAGTTCCTCCACGCCGGACGGATAGGAGCGTGGGTCTCTCCCTGCGTTCTCGAGCCCCACCGTCACGCCGTGATCCTGTGCGTATCTCAGACACTCGTCGACGAACTTCCGGTATCGTTGTTTAGTTCCCCTCAAAAAGTCCTCGGCGTCAGGGGTGGGACATTTTCCGAAATGGACGACGGTTATTTCTCCACCGAGGAGACGGCAAGCAGCAATGCTTCGTTTGACCTGTTTGAGGGAAAGCTTCCAGAGTTCTGGATGATGGCTTGCCGGATTCAGATCCCAGAAGCTGGCGTGGACTGAGACATCCAGCCCGTAGCTCCCCAGCAGTTCCTTTATCTTGAGAAGTCTGCGTCTGTCGTACCCTGGGGGGAAGTGGGGGATGTCGTAAATTATCTCCACACACTCGGCACCCAGTTTCTTACAGGTTTGGATGGCCTCCTCGATCGTGCTCCGAACGAAGAGAAGACTTGAAAGTCCCAGCTTCATGGGCCTCACCACTCCTCAACATTAGTTTCTCAGAAATTTAACTTCTGTCAGCGGGGAACTCCCCATCAGCATCGGTGCGATTGTTCAAATTTAAGTAAATTCTAAAATTTTACCGGGGAAGTTCATCATTGGCACATATTTTCAAAAATGGCAATTTTCATTTTTAAATGCAAAATATTTAAATATTGGCAAATACACTAAAAATTGGTGATAATGATGGGTGTGGAGGTCAAAAAGGTTGACTCGTATGGACGAATAGGACTACCAAAGAAGTGGAGGGAGAAAGAAGTGTTCATGCTTGAATATCCAGACCACGTGAAAATCCTTCCAAAAGAAAAGGTTGATCTAACCAAATTCTTTGACGCTGCTGAAATGGAAGTAACCAAATTTGCAGATTACCACCAGTTAAAAGCTGAGCTCGCTCGAAAAAGACACTTTGGGGTTTAGTATGAGATTTCTAGATGCAAATGTTTTCATTTACGCTTACTTGAAACCAAAGCGAAGATTGACGGATGAAGAAAAGAAGCTCAAAGAGAGAGCAAAGGCCATAATAAGGAGGGTCAATGAGGGTGAGAA
>CAZMCI010000004.1:0-37546 GCA_964564905.1 Hadarchaeota archaeon (SeqCode)
GCGAGTCCTTCTTGGTCAGCTGCACCGTTTCCCCCTCAGCGCGACCACCGCTCCTTCCCACGACCCGGTAGCTAATCTGCTCGAAAGTTGAGGCGATATGCGGAGGGCTCAGGGTGAAATGTGAATCAGCCTTCCGAGGTGGCCGAATGTTCGGTAATGTGGAGCCGCCGGTAGAACTTACTCACCCTCTATTGCTTACGAGGCGACCGCTGTAACCAATCTCAGCCAACGACAAAGTCTCGATGGCGCCGGGGAAGGAAGCGTGGCTCGGAGTCAAAAGCCCCCGGCGGACAAGAGCGGGTTTTCGTATAAAATTATCTCTGGAGCCGCCGATGGGTTTCTCACCAGAAGTATAAGGACAGAGGTTTTCCCCACTTGCTTTCTGGCTCAACACCCCCCTCATAATCGCTTGTCAAACTGGAAGCCGAGCAATATTCAGACTCTAGAACTTCAGAAATAGATTTTATACTCAAGTTCACATAAAGTAGTGGTCGGAGAGAGCATGGCCAAGAGATTGATGTTTGATGTCGTGATTCAAAAGGATGAAACGGGCGGGTATGTGGCGTTTGTTCCTTCCCTACTTGGGTGCCACACGCAAGGCGAAACGCTCGAAGAGTTGATGAAAAACGTTGAAGAAGCGATCGAGCTCTACCTAGAAACCTTGGACGAGGAGGAGAAATCAGAAGTTCTCAAAATGGCTCACTCAGTTGTAGGATTACAAAAAGTAGAGGTTCATGCCTAAAATCGGACCCGTTCCAGCTGAGAAGCTCATCAAAATATTGATCCATGAAGGATTTCAGGTCGTAAGAAGGAAGGGTTCCCATGTCATCCCGATGAAAGAGAACGCGCGCACTGTTGTCCCAGTTCATCCAAGCAAAGAGGTCAAACCAGCACTTGTGAGGGCGATAATCCAGGAAGCGAAACTCACCCGAGAAAAATTCTTCGAGCTGTTGAAGAAGATGTAACCCAAAATCTGGAGCCGCCGGTGGAACGGTGAGTTGAGGGCTTTTGACTTCAAGTTAAGCGCCGGGGAGGGGATTTGAACCCCTGCTCTCCGGTGGAGAACCAGATCTCGAGTCTGGCGCGTTACCTGGCTTCGCTACCCCGGCACCTGAATAGAATTACGCCCCTTAAATAATAAATCACAGGAAATCGGCCAAGCTCAGCTGTCTGTGGGCGTCGCTCTCGAACATGGATCTGATATCACGCTGGGTGAGGTTCAAGCGCTGCTTGGTGTAGTCGCTGGCATGGTATTCCTCCGCTACCTGCATTGCGATCTGAAGGTATTTCTCCACTCCCCCTCGTGTGACGGTCAGGACCAGCTTACCGCCGCAACGTGTGCAAACACCGCTCAGGGGGACCCTCCGGTGGATCTTGTTGCACGACACGCACCTGAATCTCTGGGTGGCAAACTTGCGCAGGTTTCCCTTGAGATCCGGGATGAAGTGGTGCTCGATGACGCGCTCGGCGACATCCCGTTCATCCACGGCCCTTATCTTCCTGGCCAAACCGAGCTGTGCTGAGATCTTGTCCTCCATCGTCTCCAGCGTCTTGTACCTGCTCGAGCGTGGGCCGGAGGCGATGTCGCTGGTGGCGGTGGAAAATTTTAGTCCCTCATACTGGGCCTCGGAACCGAGCCTGTGCTCCACCGTTTCCATCAACTTTGCCATCTCGACCGGACTGGCATACCGGTAGGTCGCCTCGTAGAACTCGATCGGATATCTCTCCATCACATCCATGTTGTGGGCCTCCTTGTCTATCTCCGTGGGATTTATGCGGGTGCTGAGGATGAGGGGCGCATCCATTGTGCCGCCCCGCGTGGATGGGAGGAATCGCCTGCTGAAGTTCAGGAGGGCGTCCAGCAGGAGCATTAAACAATCCTCATCTCCATCACAATCTCTCCTCTTTGCCGCGTGGAAGAACGGATGCGCATATCCAACGCTGGCGTCCGTGAACCCGATTATACGTCCCGCGACCGCGACCGACGTGTGCGGAGCCAGCCCCATCACGATGTGGCCCACGAGGTCGGACGGAGAACGGGCATTGTAGTAAGGGGGCAGACCGTAAAACTTCTGGAGTAATTCGTCCACGAATCTGGACGCTCCAAGCAGATATTCGGCTCCAGCATTGGAGATTATGACATCTTGAACTTTTAACTCCAGAATCTGCTCCTCGTTCTCAAGCGGGTTTCCGTGGATGTCCCTGGTGTACCCGAGCTCACGGAGGCGCTCCACCGAGGTTCCTATCTCCTTGGGCTTGAAATGGGTGAGGGGAACATTGGTGGCATCAAATCTTATTGTGCCGTCCTTGAACACGTAAACCCCATGTTTCGCGCGGAGGATGCCCTTTTCTATCGGCTCTGGAATTTTATACTCGCTCGTCATGCCCTGTACCCCTTTGACCAGCTCCGGACGTTCTTCCCCCAGACGATCAAGTGCCGCCTCGAAAAGTGATTTCAAGCGCAGCCCGCGCTTGCTGAAGTACTCCCCAACGGCATTACATGCCGGGCACCTATCATCAATCAGGGGGCGCCCGCACCTGGAGCACGTCCTCACCACGTCGACGACAGAGCCGCAGTTCTGACATTTCCTGGTCAGCCCGATGGCTCCGCACTTCGGACATTTGAAGTTCACCACCTCAACGTATGTCTCCTCGTCGGTCCCCGCTGCCTTTACGAGATTGCGCGTCGACCCTCCACGCATGCCCACTGGAAAAAGCACGTGTACCGGAGGCTTCATCTTTCTGGGACTTGCTTTCTCCGGTCTGCCCATCCTCGCTCCAATGCGGGTTGGGGCTTTTCTCCTCACGGGAAATCCGGCCAGCGATTGAACTATCTCCATCACATCCTTGGCTGGACTGGAGCGTAGTATTCCCTCCAGTCTGTTTCTGCTGAGGCGTGTTCCCTCCAGAAGGCCCAGACACCTGCACAGGGGGAGGGAGTGTTCCTCTATCAAAACATGACCGCCTTCGACCCTGTGGGGTACGCCAAGTTCCTCCAGCAATCTCTTTGGCGTCTGATCAAGCGAGACACGTAACCGTCTGAGATTTTCTCCTTCGAACTCTGGTTTCCCGCCGACGAGCCATTTACCCAGCTCTCCCAGTTCTTCGACCTTCAGGTCATGATAATGATAGGTGTAAGCCGGATGAAGTGGTACGCCCAGCCTCTCCGAAATCCTCACCGCGAGCTCCGGGGGTGGGCGTGGATATGGAGGGGAACAATATGCGTCCAGTTCCACGTCAAATTTCTTATCTTTTAATGCCCTGGATACCTCCTGGCTCCACCACTCCTCGGAGTAACCGGCTGGCATGAGCGGATGGTTGTTCTCGAGAAACTCCCCGAAACTGATGAGTATGTCACCCAGAAACAGTATCTCCTCGACTTTGTCCCTGAGTTCCAGGGCCTCCCTCACGCTTCTCAGCTGTACCACCGAGCCATCCCTAAGCTTGACCACCGGACCCTCGATCGAGTCGACCGGTACGACTGCTCCGCCCTTACCCGGACGTTCGGTCTTGAGCTGTGTACCGACCGCCAAAAAATCGTCGCACACCACCATCGTCGCCGGGTGGACACCTATCGCCGCTATCCCGGTGTTTCTGGCCCGACCGTATCGAAGCCTGAATCCACCCTCGCTACCACGCTGCCCCTCAGTCCCCGGATGGGAAAAAACGGGCCTCCCCGCTATCACCTCTCCGAGATAGGCCTTTCCCTTCGGGAACGCGGACGCTTTTTCCTTGGTCGGAGCCCTGGAAATTATATCGGCTAGCCATCCCCATCCATCGATGTTGAGCTTGTTAACGTACTTCATGATCTTCGAGGCTTTTTGCATCACGCCCTCGGTCAGAGCCAAAACTGCCCCGCCCCTGATGAAATTATGTTCTATGCGCTCCAGATCTCTGTACGCTGTGACCGAGATGTCTCGCTCCGTGGGTTCCCCCGTGACCTCGACGGGCAGGTTCTGTACCGCGAACAGGATGTCCTCCTCCGGAGGTTTGTACTGTTCCCGGGCTATGCTGTTGTGATAGATCTCTACTTCCTCGGCAAAGCGTCTGGCTTCCTTCTCGGTGGGTTTGTACGGGCTCAGATGAAGTTTTCGTCGTGCGAAGTCCCCGGCCAGGACCGCAAGGGCCGCTGCCGTCCCACCCGCTGCTCTGATCGGGCTCGCAAAATATAGCGCGAGGTAGGGGCTCCCGTCCATGTTCTTCTTTATCTTAACTTCGGTTATCCCCTCGAGGGGGGCTATCACTATCCCCTCGGTGAGCACGGCAAGCGCGGTCCTTATGGCCTGCTCGGCGGCCTTTTCTTCCGTGAATTTGCCGAACTTTCCATCGACGATCATCTCGACAAGCTTGAGTGCCAGCTCTTCACGCGGCATTTTCTTGTCCAGTTCCCTGATGACCCCAGCGACGCCTTGAGGCCCGACAAGTTTTTCTACCCTGGAAGCGAGGTCTCCTGCCCTCGGTATCTCCGAGTCGAGTTCCGGATCTCGCCCGAGAGAGCGGGCTTTTTTTGCTATTTCGTAAATCTCGTTTATCTTTCGCTCCATTTCTCTGAAGTAGGTCTCCATCTCCGGACTCATGAGGCTCAACCCATCACCTCTCCTATGCTTCCAAAGACGAAATCCGGGGAGGCACCGGCATTTTTCGTCCTCCTGAGGTCCTCCACGGTGCAGGCGCCGCTCAGCACAAGTATGGTCCTCACCCCCGCCCTCCTACCCGCCTCGATGTCCGTATCGATGCGATCACCGATTATGGCGGTTTCACCGGGATTTGTTTTTAGGAAGGACATGGCCAGATTTATGATATGGGGGGATGGTTTGCCTACGACCACATCGGGCTCTCTGCCCGAACAGCCCCTCAGCGCTCCCACTATGGCCCCGGCTCCGGGCAAAAGCCCTCTCTCCGACGGGTATGTGGGATCCAAGTTGGTCGCAACGAACTCAGCACCAGCCATGAGGGCACGCAACCCCCCCGCTATCTTATCGTATTTTATCTTCTGATCCAACCCTGCCACCACGTGGGTGGCTGTCTCCGCCTCTTCCCCCGAAACCAACCTCAGGCCCGCACGCCTCAGCTCGGATTTCAGACCAGTCCCCCCAACCGCGTAAATCCTTGCGCCGGGCGAGTGCTCCCTGAGATACACTGCGGTGGCATATCCCGAGGTAATTACACTGCGTGCACTCACCCTTATGCCCATTCGCGCGAGTTTTCTCGCGTATTTTTCCCTGGTACCGGTGGAATTATTCGTGATGAAGAGAAGTTTCTTTCCCTCCCTCCGGAACCGTTCGACCGCATCGGCCGCCCCGTCAACCGGTCTATCTCCGTTGTAAAGAACACCATCCATATCCAGAAGAAGTGCGGATATGCCCTCGAGGGCCCTCGGGGTATCACGCAAGACGTATCACCCTCGTCTGATGGGTTTTAAGATCGAACACCGGGACCATCCCCGGTGTCGGCTCAACCCCCAGCTGCTGCATGTAATGGGTTTTTCCCTGAAAAGTACCGGAATTCACCACGGAAACATCACGATAACGGGTGTAACCGTTGACGTGGACATGCCCGCAATGAAAAACGTCTGGGATTTCATCTATCACCATGTAGTCGTGCTGTTCCGGGGAGAGAGCGACGCGTCCCCCATAAATGGGCGCCAAATGGCGTTTTTGCAGGAGTTTGACCATGGGAGCCACCGGATTCTGACGGTTGAGCCCCGGCATGGTCCCTATGAGATCATCGAAACTTCTTCCGTGATACACTATGAAATTGACCCCGTGAAGGGATAGCCAGGCGGGATTTCCCACCATCACGGTGTTCAGGTCGTACAGCCCCCCAGCCACATCTTTGGAAATCGCCGGCTGGGGCTCCGACGGACGCACGGCGTCGTGGTTGCCGGGAAGTATCACGAGGGTGATGTGTTCCGGGATCTGTCCCAAAATGGTAGCCGCCACCTCGTACTGTTTGAAAATGTCGTCGATCAGGAGCTCCTCCTCCTGACGCGGATAGACACCTATTCCGTCCACGACGTCGCCGGCAAGGACGATGTACTTCACCCTGCCGGCAAGTTCTCTCTGCCCGCCGTTTCCCGTCTCTCCCCGAAGCCACCTGACAAACTTCAAAAACAGGTCTTCCAGAAACATCTCACTACCAACGTGCAGGTCCGAGATCAGCGCGGCGCAGACCGGATCCTCCGCTCTATGAAGCTCATGCTTTACCGGCAGGTCCGGCCAGATTATATCGTTCACGAAGATTCTGGGAATCCTGTCACCCGCACGTAAGGATCCCACCACGCCGATCACCTCATCGGCGACCACCTCTGAAGCTTTCTGGAACAGTTCCCCCTTCCTCTTGAATACAAAAGCGGTTGCCCTCCCGGTGGGGTCTTCCAGATCTATCATCACGTTTCCGGATGAGGACTCCCGCTTATCCGATACCATTCCGATCACCTTGACGATCTGTCTCTCACCGAGCTTGCTCAAACTTCCCATGGGGATGGAATCCTGCAGTTCGATCCGATTTCGCAAAATGCGTTTCATTTTTTCGAACCTATCCTTGAAAAGCCCGACGAAATCCTTCAGCTCTCCCTCGCTGTAACTTTTACCTGTCACATCCTTCAATATCTTCACGCGCGATTCGTACTCCGCTGCGATTGGTTTGAACTTGGTATGAGACAATTCCGGGAGGGGTTTCGTCTCGGTCTCGTCCTCCAGCTTCCGCGTGCCCTCGACCTCCGTGACCGGGAACAATGGTTTTGGACGGACCGATCGTTCCGGCTCGTGAACCTCTCCCCCCAGGATCTCCGTAACGATATCCGGAGTTATCACGAAGGGCTTGGTCTCCCTCTCGGTCAGCGCCGATAGTACCTTCTGCACGGCGGCCTCCATATTTTCGTGAGACCGGAGGACCTCGAGTGCACCCTTTGTGAGTTGCATGTCGACGTCCATGAATTTTCTAACTACGGAGCTTTCGTCCATGAAAAACTCCTCACGCCCTTAAACTCTGACCGGGAAGAACCAGGGTTTCCAGGGTTCCTATGGAGTAATCCTCGTGAACCGCAGCTCTTGCCTGCGTCGGGTGGATGTTCAGCTTTATCTCCTTCGTCCTCCCGTGGCGTCCCCTGTTGACCACCTGGGCACTTATGATCCCAAGCATGTCCAGTTCGGAGATAAGATCACTTATCCGACGTCGCGTCAGGACATCCAGCCCGGTCTGATGGCAGAGATCTTGATACACTTCGTACACATCGCCGCTCACTATTCTTCGTGGGGTTCGCTCGGCGAGCAGCACGATACTGTACAGCACCAGCTTTGACTGCGTAGGCAGGGTTCGAATTATCTCCACCATTTTGTCCTGCTCGATTTTCTCGTAAGCGCGCCTTACATGTTCCACGGTGACGAGCTCCGCTCCATCACGCTCCGCGAGTTCTCCTGCTACCCGGAGCATGTCCAAGGCCCTCCGGGCGTCTCCGTGCTCTCTGGCCGCATGAGCCGCACAGAGTTGTATCACTCCGTTCCCAAGGACGCCCTCCATGAAACTTATCCTAGCCCTCTTCTCCAGGATATCTTTCAACTGAAGCGCATTGTACGCCGGGAACACTATTTCCTCCTCGCTGAGGCTACTTCGGACGCGGGGATCGAGATATTCCATGAAGTTCGTGTCATTTGAAATTCCGACAACGGCCACTTTTGCGTTCTTCAGGTCCAGGTTCATACGTGTCAGGAGATACAGGATCTCGTCGCCGCTCCTTTGAACGAGCTTGTCGACCTCGTCGAGTATTACCACAGCAAGCTGTCTGTCCTCGTCCAGAGCTCTAAAGAAACTGTGATAGACCTCATCCGTCGGCCACCCGGTCATGGGCACCCGCCTGGGGAGCCCGGCCGACTTCAAAAATTTTTCACCGCGGGTATCCTCCAGATTTCTGAGAAAAACGTCTGAAATTGTCGCGAGTATCCTGTACTGGGTGTTCACAATTTCGCAGTTCAGGTAAACCACTTTTACTTTCAGCGGTGCCCGGTCGCTGACCCTCTCCAGTTCCTTTGCCACGTATCTCACCGTTGCGGTTTTTCCCGTTCCAGGTTTGCCGTAAAGGAAGATGTTCGAGGGGGTTTCGCCGCGCAGGGGTGCTGCAAGTATCCGCGCTAGCTGGTGGATCTGCTCATCCCTGTGGGGCAACTCGTCAGGTGTATAGCTAGGGCGAAGGTATTCCCGATTTTTGAATATTTGTTTCGTCTCCAGCAATGTGCTGAACAGGTTTTCCGGGCTCATGTTTTTCCACCTCCTCTCCAGATCTTTCAAGCGAAGCGCTCAGCCTTTCAATCCAGCCATCCAGCGTGTCGGCCAAGCGATTTATGAGAAAATGTTCTTCAACCGGAAGGCCGAGGACCTCCCCCGGGGAGAGGGCAAGGCGAAGGAGTTTCGGGAGGCGTATCTCCACCAGCGCCAGAATTTGGTCCCTCAGCCCATCTGCCCTTTTGGATTCGCCCGCCTCTCGCAACATTGAGATCCTCTGGGCGGCGAGTCGATAAAAATCGTCAGGCAACGACCCAATGGACAAGCTGCGTTCCTCCGCGAGGATAAGCCTTCTGAGCTCGGCGGGCTCAAATTTTTGAACCGACTCGGCAACTCCATGGCGTTCCAAAACCATGGCATCCCACGTCCAGACTTCCACCTCGTCTCCCGGGACAAGGGGACCCAGCTCCCTCCGGACCAATTTTATCTCCGGGACCTCTTTCAGAATGCGGACCTTCCTCTTCATGCTATTTCACCGCCCTGCTGACCGTCTCCGGAGTTGGGGAATAGAGATATCCCCTCTTTTTCTCTTCTTCTATTACCCAATCCACAAATCCCTCTTTGATGCCCTCCGCCATGGCCTGTATCTTCACTTTTTCAATGGGCGCCGCACCCTCATACTGCTCTTCCAGCTCTCTGATGATATCGAATACGCGCTGACGTTTCTCTCGCTGGGACTTTGGTATCCCGGTCATTATCAGATCCACATCGACAACGTTTGCTTCTGTGTCTATCCCCGCCTCCCTCAAGCTCGTCTTTATGAGGTTTATCGCCCTGTTCGCGTCCTCAACGGTCACACGGGTGCTGAGTCTCATCCTAGCGTTAGACTTTGCCAAACGTATGAGTGCTTCCAGCTGTCTGACCGTGATGGGCAGGGGGGCTCCCTCCGCCACGACCTTCCTCCAGTCGACAAAAAAGTCCTCTATCACTTTCGAGACTTTTTTATCCTCAATTTTTGGATCGATGTACTTCCGGGCATATATGATGATCTTGCGCAGGAACTCCGGATCAAACGGTGCCTTGACGACTTTTTTCGGAGCGGTATGCATCTGCAATACGTGCTGTGCCATGGAACGGTCATTATCGACCCGGGGTTCATCACGCAGGAGCAGCACCAGGTCGAACCTAGAAAGCAGCACCGGATCAAGCGCCAACTGCTGGGCCGGAGGAATATTCTTATCAAATCTTCCCAGCTTTGGATTGGTGGCCGCGAGGATCGCCGTGCGAGTATTGAGGGTCGCGACTATGCCTGCCTTGGCGACACTTATTGTGTTGTGCAATACCAGACCCTGGCTAATGAAGTTATGGGTTGGCTCAACTGTTACATCATAGACCCACTTCGTGCTCAACGTTCCGGAATTGGGCAGGATTTCAACCTTCGTGACCCTGAGCCATCTTAAATCACACAACTTTTCAAGAGATTCTATTCTTTGAATGGATTCCTCCAGCTTTCGCGATAGCACCGAAATCAAGTTCGTCAACAATTTTTTCCGCTTTTCCTCTCCGTAACCTCCTCTCTCGGCGTAATCGATATTGCCCCGCTTCAAGCCCAGCAAACGGGCGACTTGTGCCTGTGAATAACCGAAAACTTGCCGAATTCCCTTCAAATTATTTGAGGTCTCGAGGACCTTTTTGAGAAACTGAAATCTTTTTCTGAGAATATTTAATCGACCCTGCACCACTCCACGGGTGATGCCATGACCGGAAGCCATGTGCTTCGCAAAATACCCATCGTAGCGCAGACCAG
Organism: Hadarchaeota archaeon (SeqCode); assembly: GCA_964564905.1. Taxonomy (GTDB): domain Archaea; phylum Hadarchaeota; class Hadarchaeia; order Hadarchaeales; family Hadarchaeaceae; genus B75-G9. The sequence continues at coordinate 10,028 of CAZMCI010000004.1, forward strand.
CTATCCGATATAAGTCGATGATTTCTTCGGCAAGCCCTGTGGGTAAAACATCGTGATATCTGGAAACTTTTTTGCTTTTTTCCGCCATCTGCCTTATTTTCTCGGCTCTGGGGTCACTTTGGTCCGCTAGTTCCTCTGAAAATTTTTGAAGCGAATCGCCTGTTATGTAAACCTTGTAGGAGTTGTTTGATCGATCCTCCAAGATGCGAGAGTTAATTGAGAGTTTGAGCAAAAGGTCCTGATAGTCTTCAGCCAGCCCACGGGAACTTGTCCGGTAACATATACCCGTGCTCTCAACGCTTCCATCGCCCAAAAACGCGGATCGAAGGAATTCTCTTGCTATTTCTCTGGATGCGCCCATGATCTTGGCCGGTACCCTCTTTGATGAAGCATGCGCTAAAATTTCCGGAAAGTTTTCTTCGAACCACCTGTACATTCTAGCCGAAACGGATCGCTGTCGGGTTATGCTGTCGCTTTCTCTTATTTGGATGCCCGGAGTGATCCTGAAGATATCCTCCATGAGCCGCTTCATCTCTTTTGATAATAAAGGATCGGAGTTCACGAAACCGATTTCGTTGGAAGGTTTGTATGCCCATCCCTCGGAGATTAAGAACCCCATGACCCTCGCAAGTTCAGGAGTCAAAACAGTTGGGATCTCGATGTCCTTTTCGGTGCGATGTCCTACTTCTACTGCGGGCAAGGGGACTGCCACAGAAGAATTTGGAACCATCTTCGGAGCTGGGACGAATAACCCTGGAGTCATCTCCCTGGCCGGAAGGGTGGAAACCTTGCCGTCCTTCCAGAGGAAAACCGGATGTTCGGGGGTAACCACCACGCTTCTGCCGTTAGAATAAGTCAATTTGACGAATTCTCCAGGTGCGATGTGGCGGCTGACCCTGTTTATCTTGGCCCTCACCACACCATTCTGGTCTAGTGTAAAAACTTGCATGTCCTGATTTAACGGTAATATTTCACAATTCACCCCGTTGAGAACCCGGTCTTTGTGTTCTGCCATCATTTTGTCCACAAATTCACCTATTCGAACTTTTCTGCCGTTAGCTAAGAGTATCTCCACGTGAGGGTGATAGCTCTGCTGTTCCATCGACTCTAAAATTGCGGCCGCTTCATCCTTGTTCATCTTTTCAAACTCATCTATGCTCGCCAGTCCGCCATCTGCTATCACCAGAGCCCCGGCTTCGAGCCCCCATCCGCCACTCAGGTCGTCTCTAACCGCTGCAGCCGTGAGACCAGCCCCAGTCGATTTCATTCCCGAGGTGTACAGACCACGCGGAGCTACATTTGCGACCCACTTGAGTATCTGGCTTTTGGCTGTTCCGGGATCCCCACAAAGTAGAATATGAGTATCACCGCGAATCCTAGTTCCATCCGGCAGAACCGTTGGATTGCACCCAAAAAGCTGAAGAGCAACAGCCTCCTTTATCGCCTCACAGCCATGGATCGCTGGAACCACCGATTGGACTATCTTATTTCTAATCCATGGGTCCTTGGCGAGCTCCTTTATTTTTTTCTCGTCCTCCTCGGTTAATTCCGTTTCCTCCACACCTTTTTGTCGTACCTCCACGTGGTTCACGAACAATATCTTTCTAAAAGTCGTCCTACGTTCCCGCTTTTGTCTCTCCTGAAACACCCTCAAAACTCCGGTCAGGACGACGTGATTACCCGGAACAGCCTTATCGACGAAATCGTCCCTTATTATGCCGTCCAACTTCTGCGGCATTCTCCCCCCACGCAACTTTTCCGGTGGTTCCTGAACGCATATGCTCTGCCAGTCACGGAACACCGTTCTCTCAATTATCAAATCGAACGCGCCTTTACGACGACAATTCGGGTTTTCACATGAAAGTGGTTGTCTGAAGAATTCTCCCGCCTGGAAAACCCTGTTCTCCTCGCCGCAGTACCTGCATTTGAATACGGCCTCCTTGGCCTCCGGTTTAACCTCGCTGGTACGGGTCATTATGCCTTCCACTTGGATAAATTTGCCCACGTGTTCGGCGCGAATGTTGCGAATTTCTATGCTTTCCGGAAGCGACTTGACACGCAAACGCATGTCACTTATCTTCGTTATCCCCTCGAGAATCGCGTCTGCAGTGTTGAAAAAATCCAGTGGTGAGTCAAGCAGACATTTTGCTAGATCCTTATCAAACTCAAGAATATCATCAAAGCTTACAACTAACGATTTTTGCCCGGCGGCGGTCCTCTTCCGTAACTCCTTGAGGATATTCTTCCTGTGGAGGAAACCCTCTACTCTCTCTTTAAGCACCGGTTCCAATAATTCCAGCCTCCTGTCAGAATGGTGTTAAAGAGAAGAACCGCGCCACTTAAAAACGAGACCGTGAAAAATTTGCACTTATTGCTTAAATTTGAAGAAACATTTATGATTTTATTACTTATATTTACTGCAATATTGTTTAACCACAGGGGGAGGCCAGCACATCCATCGTTGGACATATTAACATCTCTGTTTAACGGTAGACGCATTTTTATCCCTGTTTAGACCTGGATGAGCTATTTTTTTTATTATTTTGAGGAGGGGTCACCGAAAACAGCTTAGATCCAATTTTACAGCTTTAATCGTCTTTCTTTTAAGAATGTTGGATTTTTGACCCATTTTTCAAAAAAAAGATACCATGAGGCTTATTTCGAGTGGAAACACAAGAAAACAGTGGAAACGATGGTAGAAAAACTTCGATGAGTCTACTAAACTTGAAATTTAAAATTTTGCAGCGGATCTATCCTATTTTCAGATATTCATAAGCCTGCACAGCGGAGCCAAAACAATACTTTACCTCTTGATAGTCCCGTCTGAATTCTGCTACCTCGGCAGCTATCCGGTCCGCTTTCTCACCATCCACCACTATACGTTTAATGAAGTCGGCTATCTTTTCCATTTCCCGTTCCTTCATGCCCAATCTCGTCACTTCCGAGGTGCCGAGCCTTATACCACCAGGATTTTTGTAATGTCTTCCCTCCTTTATGTCCCACGGGAGTAAATTACGATTTAGGATGATATTGGCTCGCTCTAACTTTTGTTCCAGTGTACCACCGTCGCCGTACTTGGTGACGTCCACGACTATCGCGTGGGAACTGGTAAATCCTTGATCAGGACACAAAACGTCGAATCCCCTCTCATGAAGCGCTTGGCCCAACGCTCTGGCATTTTTTACTATCTGGGCAGCATACTCCCTTCCAAACTCGAGCATTTCCGCCAACGCCACCGCCAATGCTGCTACAGCGTGAAGATGATGATTGCTGACAACCCCGGGGAAGACCGCCTTATTTATCGCATCTGCCAGTTCTTTCTTGCAGAGGATCATGCCGTGCTGTGGCCCGGGGAGGGTCTTATGCGTACTGCACGTCATAACGTCTGCCCCCTCCTTCAACGGATCCTGAAATTGCCCTCCGGCTATCAATCCGGCCACGTGAGCCGCATCGTAGGCCACATGTGCCCCTACATCCCTCGCCACTTCGCCCAGTTCTTTCACGGGGTGGGGGAAGAGAAAAACGCTCCCCCCAAAGAGGGCCAACTTTGGCTTGACCTCTTTTATTTTTTTGGCTGCGGCATCCACATCTATGTTCATCTTCTGCTCATCGAACGGCCAATACTCAACATTCAGACCGTGCACAGCTCCGGCGGTGCCGCCAAATTTTTCCTTACCCATGCTTATGTGCCCGCCGCATGGGATGGCCAAACACATCATGGTATCCCCAGGCTTGGTCAACGCTGTGTACATTGCAAGATTGGCAACCACCCCGGAGATCGGCTGCACGTTTGCGTGTTCCACTTTGAATAACTCTTTCGCCAAGTTCATGGTGATAATCTCGACTTGATCGATGTACTTACAACCTGCGTAAACGCGTTCCCCCGGCCATCCTTCCGCGTACCTATGCTGGAAATCGCTGATCATCGCCTCCCTAACAGCTGGGCTGGTGATGTTTTCACTCGCTATCAGTGGAATTGCCTTCTTAAACCAGTCGTGATGTTCTCGTAGCAGAGCAAAAGTACGTTCCATTGACTCTCTCGGTTGCAACAATCTCACCCCAGATGTTTAAGTATCGCATCGTATTTAGCTTCGACTTCTATGGGCTTTTGAGATATTTCTATGGCCTCCTCAGGATCCTTGAGTATGTTCCCGGTCGCCACGCAAACTACCCTCTCATCTTTATCGACCACGCCTTTCTCGACCAGCTTCTTTAGCCCGGCTATGGTAGAAGCGCTGGCTGGCTCTACTCCAATTCCCTCAAGGCTAGCCAACGTTTTTTGTGCCGCGATGATCTCCTCGTCACTCACGCTCTCGGCCGTGCCGTTTGACCTTTTTATCGCTCGAATGGCCTTCGGCCCATTAACCGGATTTCCTATCCTAATAGCTGTGGCTATCGTCTCCGGGTGCCTCACGGGCACAAACTTTTCTGAACCACGTTTTATGGCATCTACGATCGGTTTTGCTCCTTCGGCCTGAATTCCGGTCATCATCGGGATACCCTTTGTGAGCCCAACCGCGTCGAACTCAAAAAATCCCTTATAAATGGCCCAGATGTTAGCACAGTTTCCCATCGGCACCACGACACGGTCGGGCGTCTCCCACCCAAGTTGATCCGCTATTTCAAATCCTATTGTCTTCTGACCTTGAGGTCTGAACGGGTTTAACGAGTTTAAAAGATAGATATCCATCCGTTTCTTGCAAATACGTCGCACGAATGAAAGGGCCTCATCAAAATTGCCTTTTATGGAGATGATCTTCGCTCCATAGATCATGGCCTGCGCAAGCTTTCCCAGAGCTACCTTTTTGCTTGGAAGCAGGACCAAACATTTCAATCCGGCTTTTGCCGCATAAGCGGAAAGCGAAGCTGCAGTGTTTCCCGTCGAAGCGCACGCAACGGTATTTACTCCAAACTCCATCGCCTTGGTGACCCCAACTGTCATCCCCCTGTCTTTGAAGGACCCCGTTGGATTCGCTCCCTCGAACTTCACATAAAGCTCCCGAACGCCGATTTTGGCTGCAAGACGATCGCAACGGTAAAGTGGTGTTCCTCCTTCACCAAGGCTTACCATTTTTCCTTCATCCAGGATTGGAAGGAAAGCACGGTATTTCCAAACGCTCGGTGCCTCTGTCCTCAAACGTTTTTTGTCGATTCCACGTTGCAATTCCTCCAACTCAAACTCTACCTCAAGCAGGCCTCCACACCTGGGGCAAGTATAAAACCTTTCCTCAATCCCCAACTTTTTCCCGCACTCAATACATTCCAAACGCAAACCTAACCCCCAAGTGTCCGGTGGATGTCAATTAAATCCCCGAGCAATGAGCTTGACGTCTCCTGTGGTCCAGCTCCAAATCCGGTGATGGTGATCTCGCGTGCCAGGTCGAGTTCAAACTTTACTGCATTTAAAGTACCGCCAACGGCAAGTGGATGCCCAAACGGGACGAGTTTTGGCCCAACCTCCAGAGACCCCCGTCTCGCGACGCCTACAAGCTTTATCGTTCGTCCCCCCTCCCGTGCAAGACGTATCGCCTCCGAGGAGATCCGATCAATGCCGGTGACCTTCACGTGCTCAAGCCTTGCATCTATTCCTAAGATCGAATTCGCGAGGATCGTTATCTTGCATGCGGTGTCTATTCCCTTTATATCCAATGTTGGGTCCTTCTCGGCTATCCCCAGCTCCTGCGCTTCCCTCAGCACTATCTCAAATGGTATCCCCTCCGTGCTCATCCGCGTGAGGATATAATTCGTGGTTCCGTTGAGCACGCCGCAAACTTTCCGTATCTCGTTGCCAGCCAAAAGCTTCCTTGCCAAATTTATTACGGGTATGGCCCCTCCCACCGAGGCAGAGTATCTAAACTCAACACCGCATTTTCTCGCCAAGGAATCAAGTTCTCTGAACGCGACCACAAGTGGGCCTTTGTTGGAAGTTATAACGTGCTTGCCTGCCAGCATTGCTCGTTTTATATGAGTCAATCCTGGTTCTCCGGTTTTGATATTGGTCGGAGTGAGTTCGTAAACCACATCGGCCTCCATGTCCTCGATGACCTCGAGGGCCCTCTTCCCACGTTTTCCACCCCCATACGCTGCAACCGACTTTTTTTCGGCCACCTTCAACAGCTTCGATAAATTTAGTCCTTTCTCATCCACTGCTGCTCCGCGCTCATCCGCTACGGCGACAACACGAGGAACTAGACCATGGGTTTTTCGGAGAAAATCAGCCTTGTCGATAAATATCCTAGCGAGTCCTTTGCCCAGATTTCCAAACCCAATCAATATTATCCTCATTCAACCTCCTCCAGAGAGGTTATCATCAAAAGTTTTTTTCGGCCAGCAGCGCGCCGGAGTGTGGAAATCGCCAAACGGAGATGTTTTTCATCTCCAGCTGTAATTGTCATCCTCGCGGCGGATTCCTTGTTTGGAGCACCCATCGCTAGACTTAAGTCGGAAACCATCACTCCCCGGATAGCGTTTAATCTATCTATTGTACCCATGATGTCCGTATGAACTATGTGGCCCACCAAAAGAACTGTTGATCTAACCGCGCCCTCACGCTCTCCCAACTGCGTGACCCTTACACCTATCGTTCTAAGCTCATCCAAAATTTTGTTCATCCTTGCTTTATCTCCTATCTCAAAAACCAACATGACGGGAACCCTCCCGAGCGGTGTTTTTCGCTCCCGTTGGTGCATAATGCTCTGGATGTTGCCCCCAAATCTTGAAATGGGTTCGAGGGCCTTGAGAAGCTGACCGGGCACATCCTCAAGTTCCATCACTATTTTTACAAGCAAAATCCTTCCTCCCGATCCTCCTGGAGTTTACCTCTCTTTCAACTCAGGACGAATCATCTTAAATATTGCCTACCCGCTGGCCGCCGATGAAAACCCCCATAAACTTACTTCCTTCCAGAAGGCCAAACGCACCTTTTCTAACCGAGCTCTCGTCGAAACATTTTACCCCATCCTTCTGACCATCCGTGGAATAAACCGAGAAAGGTACGGGATCAGCGGCATGTCCCCTAATTTTTATCGGTGTCAGATGATCCGCCATCACCGCTATCTTGTATTCTCCATCAAGCTCCTCAATTATATTCCCCAGCAAACGTGAATCGATGTTTTCAATAGCTTCGATTTTTCTTTCGATATCACCCACGTGTCCGGCCTCATCTGGTGCCTCCACGTGAATCAGAACCAAGTCATGATCTTCTAACGCGCGCAACGTGTACTTGGCCTTATTCTCGTAATTCGTATCATAATATCCCGTGGCCCCGGGCACCTCAAGCTTGGTCATCCCCGCGCATACCCCTATACCCTTGACTACGGTCACTGCTGACACGACAGCGCCGCTGATTCCGTATTTTGCATTCAGTGTCTTCATTGCCGGTTTTTTTCCTCCCCCCCAGAGCCAGATCATGTTGGCGGGATTTTCCCCTTTTCTCGTCCTCGATATATTCACTGGATGTCTCGAGAGAACCTGTTCTGACCTTAGCATCATCTCGTTCAAAATTTTCGCCGTTTTGTTGTATGTGGGTTTGACCAGATAATCCTCAATTTTTCCACCTATGACATCATGAGGGGGTGTCGTCTTTATTTTACCCGCATCGTTCGGGGCTTTTTTAAGCACGAAAAGGTGCCGGTAACTGATTCCCGTGTGGAAATCCCCCAAGTGGCTAAATTCCTTGTTGAGGACGGTGATCAATTCTTGGGCCTCTTCAGTGGTTATATGCCCGGCGCTGTAGTCAGCGATTCTCCCTTTTTTTTGAGTTATGAGGTTGCATCGGAATGCAAACTCCCCTCTTTTCAATTTAATTCCCATGCCGGCTGCCTCTAGCGGGCCCCTGCCCAAACGGTATTTCCGTGGGTCGTATCCGAGTATGGACATCATTGCAATATCCGACCCCGGATTCATCCCCTCCGGTATCGTCCTCAAAAGTCCATTTTTTCCGTTGGCGGCAATCCAGTCCAGGTTGGGCTTTCTCGCTACCTGCAATGGTGTTTTTCCGCCTAATTCTTCCAATGGGTAGTCTCCCATCCCGTCTCCAACAATTATAATGTATTTCGTGCTCTCACCCGACTGGATTATCGCTTAGTTACACGTGCCGAATTCACTTGATCTTCTCGTCTGGACCAACCGTATTGCTCCTTTCATCTCATTACTGGAAACTTCCTCGGGATCTTCACCACTATTCGTTCCTCATCTACATTTATCGTCACTGCGTTTTTATCTACGGAACTGGGTACTGCTACCGTACAAAAGTATCCTTTGTTCAACTTCGGGGCCACCGCATAAATTTCCACGCTTTCTTGATAGAACTTCAATCTCACATTTTCTCTGTCTTCCACACCCTTGGCCTCGACCGTTATCGTCACGCCATCTACGTCCAACGACACATTGTAATTTGGTATCACCTTTTCCTTGACTTCTGGCAAAGCTGCTTTCTCTCGTTTCCGCTCTGGGACCCTAACTGCCCTTTCTCTCGGTCTCTTGCCGCCAAAGATGGCTTTTTCCCCTATTGGCACTCTCTCCCATTTCCCGCTTGGACCAAAACGTTTCATTTCTATTTTTGGTGGGTGCACCCCATCACTTGAGAAAAAAATACTAAACCCGCTGCGTTCTATCCTGCCCGGTTTCCTGGCAAATCTTGGAAACTTATCTTCTCTCAGCCCCTTTAACTCGTTTTCTATTTCTTCAAAGTCTCTAAAAAATTGCCTCATCATGCGTCTGAAAAACTCGTCAAAAGGATCTTGACCCATCCCTCACCACCAACTATACAGATGCTGCTCCTCTCTTTTAATTGTTGATACATGCGTGAAATTTCTCTTTCTAGTGCTCTTCCTCAAGCGATTCTAATGATGTTTCTTCTGCAAGCAGGCACTTTCCATTGGAGTAAAAATCACACTTGGGGCAACATTCATTACGGCTTTCACAGGTTTCAAACAATGGGCACTTGGGGCAACACTTTGGCATCCTGCCTCCCTCAACCCACCTGAGGAGGAATACTGTCTTTATTAAAATTTTTGTTTTTTTGAATATATTATCTTTTTTGAGTTCATTGCCATGTGTCCCAAAACCTGTGCAAAAACATTCTCATGCCATTAGACTGGGTTAAAATCAGGTCATTTGTCAAAGAAATGTTTTTATGTGAGTAATTTTTAGATAATGGTGCGTCGGGGGGGCGATCCGGAGAGGTCTCTAGGGTTGGTCTTGGTGGATCCCACTGGTTGGTGTCTTTGCGAGTTAGGCCGGCTCGTGAAGATACCAAACAGCAGGCTGTCAAGATCGGCCCGAATGCTCTCGAATGATTGCGGCGCGGAAAACTCATAAGAGTTCTCCGCACGATCCATGAAGGATCGGAGCGATGTGGTTCGGCGGGCTGCCCAAAAGGTGGTCCTGACGGGCTACATCGACCGTGATCATAGAGGTGCTGTGGCCCCAACCTCGGCGCATTTTACTTTGTTTAAATTTAAATGGTCGTAAAACTGACTTTTTTTGGGTCTTATGCCGAAACGGAGAAAACCCAACTATAAACGAAAGTTAACGATGATTCACCAACGTTTTTTTTCGCCAAGTGACATAGCCAAGCGTTTGAAAAAGAAAAAACGCAGAGGAAGATAAAACGGTGCTAGCTTGGAAGTCATACGAGAGTTCGATCCTTGGAATGATCCACTTTGTACATGCCCGAAAAAATTTGGGCTTAATCCGTACACGGGTTGCTGTTATCGATGCATTTATTGCTACATCACTTCATACATACCACGTGCTTTTGAGTGCAGGCCAAAAGAAAATTTGCTTTCAAGGGTGAAACGTGACCTCAAACGAATTGATCGCCACCACATCATAAGCATGTCAAATAGCAGCGACCCATATCCTCCCATAGAATCTAACCTCAGACTCACTAGATCATGTTTGGAAATATTCCTACGCGAACGTTTCCCTGTACAGATCATGACGAAATCTGATCTTGTTGTCCGCGATATCGATTTACTTTCAAAAATGAGATGCGTGGTGAGCTTCACCGTGACGACTCTAGATAAAAAGCTTAGTAGCATGTTGGAGCCCAACGCCCCCCCACCCGACAGAAGACTTAAAGCCATGAAAAAGCTTTCTGACGCAGGTATCCCCGTTACCTCACGTTTGGATCCAATAATCCCTGGGTTAAACGATTCTGAAATTGAGCAAGTTGTGGACGCCGTGACCGCGCATGGCGCTCTTCACGTCACATCATCCACGTTTAAACCGCGAGCTGATAGCTGGAATCGGGTAAAAAAGGTTTTTCCGGAAGTTGCTTCCAAACTCCACCATCTGTACTTTGTCGAGGGAAAATTACATCATAACAGTTGGTACCTGCCAAAGACATTTAGAATTACTTTATTAAGTCGTGTCAGAAAGGCCTGTGACAAAAATAGGATCACCTTTGCCTCCTGCAGAGAAGGTCTGAAGTGGCTAACGACTGGAGCGAGTTGTGATGGCACGCACCTTATCCCCAAAACTTTTGAGTGAATTATTTTAGAACCTCTCCTGTACTCAAAAACCAGATATACAAGTCCAGCTCGCCCACTGGAACCCCAACCTTGTTTGCTATATCGACAAGCCTTCTTTCGAGATCAAGATATCGTCTGCGGGTAAGGGCCTTGGGGATCCTATCAACTAACCCATACGCATACATCATCCTCAGTACGTGTCTATCCAATATCGCCACATCGCTAAATCCTACGTTCCTAAGAAAATGACTCGCTTCTTTCCATCCTATTCCTCTTACACTCCTCACTAACCACTCTCTCTTCTCATCTGTTTTCTCGAATTTCATTAGGATATCCTTGATGTTGTAAAACTTCCGGGCTTCCATTATAAACTGTGCTCTAGTGTTGGGAAATCTATGCCCGGCCAGCCTAAGCTTCCTCTCCAGCTCCTCAACCGGCAATCTTAGAAATCCATCTGCGCCCAACTCATGTTGGATTTTCATTCCAAGTCTTGCGGTAGAATTTGCTGTGAGTATACAAAACGAAAGCTCTGAAAACCACTCTTTGTTGTTTCTCCTTCCCAGATCCATGAACTCCTGGATTCTTTGTTTCACAAGTGTGCCTACGTCGCTTTTCTTCACTTTATTGATTTCAGCTATCAAACGTTTGTCCATACTTTGCACGAAGATTAATGCACTGTCCTCCCAAAATTATTCATCTCTTTTGTGTCTACAACAATTCCAAATTGTTTTTTGCACTGCGGACACAGTACCGTATCCCACACCTTCCCTGGAGCAATTAACACTAGTTCAGAACGTGGGATCCATGAACCACAATGAGGACATTTTTCTTGTTTTTTCATCAGCATCCCAATCGTGATCATTTTCCTTCACTTTATAAAGTTCATTCACATCTTATACTTCTGCTGGTTTGGCCTCTAGCTGTCTGGTGCGCCATGGGTGGAGGTATCCTATTTGAGCACTCATGGGTGCTGATCCAAACTCCCAGTCAAATGACTTCACGTTGCTTGGGCTGGCATCCAGTACGGAAAATGAATTTATTCGCTTTGGATCTACTGGAACCGAAACCAATCCCGTTTCGGGATTTAGGCTCATTGGCGCTAGTAGCAGGCCTCGCCTAGCCCGAAGTTCGGAGAGGAGGCAGGTTTTTCCTTCCTGTATGATCTCGATCGATGCACCTTTGTTTTTTATCTCAATGTTGTGGGAATATTTGCAAATCTGGCTCACAATTGAATCTGTTAGCTCCCTCTGTAAATCATCTAGAACCTCCAGTTGTCCCATCCAGAGTTCATGAGGGATTGTGTCAAGCGGAATGATAAGATCGAACCCTAGGTCTCCAGAATATTTTACCCATGGGACGATCCCGATGTCCTCAAACGCCTTTACCACCAAAGCTGCGATATGTTTAACGAACCCGAGTCCTCCATGCTTTGTCCTTAACGTCCAGACTAGGTCTCTTCCTATTGGTTTGTCGAAATCCAACCCATCATACCGCCAGTACGAACAGTAAAATGCTGAGGCCCCTTGGCTAACTGCTTGAGTTATTGCAGAGGGTGTATCCAAAATAATCGGATGTTTTTCATCCTGGTCATTCACATAACGCTGTAAGCTCTTGATGTGTTTGTTAAAAATGGCACACTCTCTAAATTCATTGTTCCTACTGGGATTCGCGAAGCCCAAGATCGTCCGTTTAACGTCGATACGGTTATAATACATTGTTCCTCCGAGTGGACTTTCATACTGATATTTTAAGCGAATTTGGAGGAGGGGGGTCGCCGAAAGCTGTTTTTCATTAGAAGCTTATTTTTCGTGTTTTTTCGTGATTCAAGCTGGGAATTTTCTTTATTCTAAACAAACACAGGTTTATTTTACTTTTACACCAAAAAATGACTTATCTAGTTTCATTATCTGTTTAAAACACCATTTTTTCTTATTTGTATATCGGAAGCTACGGTGATCGGGGAACCCCTTTGTTTCCACTGGAGAGATATATTACATAACCAAACAATTTTATGTTATATTTACATAATAAACATGATGCCAACAGAGTTTGATAAAGGTTGGGTAGTATGTTTTATCGAAAATAAAGGCGCGTTTACTGTAAATAAGATTAAAATTACCAAAAAAACAAAAAACGGCGTCAAAAAATACACGTATAACAATCCTGCGTTTTATGTGGTTTCGAGAGACAGACTTCCACTGGAAATAGTCAAAAATACACTTGGAATGGGAAAAATAAGACATTATGGTGGTATTTTTCAATTGGAGATAAGAAAAAAAAGCGAACTCCTCAGATTGGTGGGGTTTTTGGATGGGAATCTTAGGTCCGAAAAATCAAAACGGTTTGACTTATGGAAGAAACAGGTTCTGGAGTGGAAAACAAGGGCGTGGGGGGCCGGTGTCGGGTAAACTGATAAAGGCTTTTAGAGCATGGGGGATATCCTTTCAGTTGGAGTGGTAGAACGAGCAACGCTTTTGATCTGGTGGCCCGTGGAACATCGGAGATCGTCACCGAGGCCGAGTTACGGGAATTACTGAAAAAAAAGGGATTCGTTACTTATTGCGGGTATGAGCCCTCAGGTAAGATTCATTTCGGCCATTTTTTGACCGTCAGAAAGTTAATGGACTTCCAAAAGGCCGGCGCGAGGTGTCTGGTGCTGTTTGCTGATCTGCATGCGTATCTGAATCACAAAGGGGATTTAGAAGAGATAAGGAGGACAGCAGAGTACAACAAACACTGTTTCATCGCGCTGGGTCTTGATGCAAAGAGAACAGAGTTTTTGTTGGGGTCTAGTTTTCAGCTTAAGCCTGAATTCATGATGGATGTGTTCCGGATGGCCACAGGCACCACCCTGTCGCGCGCCCGACGTTCTATGGCGGAGATAGCTAAACACGCAGAGGATCCAGACGTAGCGCAGGTGCTTTACCCAATAATGCAGGCTGCAGACATGGCGCGACTTGGAATAGATGTGGCTGTCGGGGGAAACGACCAACGCAAGGTCCATATGATTGCTCGTGAAAAATTACCAGCACTGGGATACAAAAAACCCGTCTGTGTGCACTTGCCTCTTTTGCACGGAATAGATGGTTCAGCAAAGATGTCATCAAGTAAAGGTAACTTCATAGCAATAGACGATGAACCTTCGGTCATAAAGAAAAAGATAATGAAAGCGTTTTGCCCTCCAAGACAAGTGATGGATAACCCAATCATTGAATATGCGGAGCACGTGGTCCTGTCCTCTCAGGATAAGCTTGAGATAAAAAGACAGGCACGGCACGGTGGGCCACTTGAGCTGACAAGAGCCGAGGAACTAAAGAACATCTACGCAACAGGAGAACTTCACCCAGCAGATCTTAAAACATCTGTTGCGGAAGCGCTTATTGATGTGCTTGCACCTGTCCGGGAGTATTTCGAGGAACACCCAGAGGTCAACCCACAAAATTCTCGGATAATTTAAATTAATAGCGCAGCAAAATGTGATACCAGTATTTAACGAAGATTAAGTTCGAAGGCTGGTAAAGTGAGGGCAAGACCCCGGTCGATGTCGATCACCTCTGGAAAAGGCGGCACAGGCAAAACCACCATCACAGCAAATCTCGGGGTAGCGCTCGGGGCCCTAGATAAAAAAGTTACTATCTTGGATGGCGATATCGCCATGGCCAATCTCAACATAGTGATGGGAATGACTAAGTGTGAGATAAACTTTTTCGATGTCCTCCTAGGGAACGCAAGCGTGGATCAGGCGATGTATACCAATTACGGGATAAAAGTCCTTCCGTGTGGATTTCGTTTCGAGGATGTTCACGAGGTACTTTCCAATGTTAAAAAAGAACACGTAGAAGAGGTAGTAAACGAGATTTTGGAACAAACTGAATTTTTGTTGATAGATGCACCCGCAGGAATGGCTGAAACTACGTTGATATCTATTGCTGCAACTCGGGAGATGCTTCCCGTATGTAACCCCACTTATACGAGTTTGGTGGATGTGTACAAAACAATTCGCATCGCAAATGTCCTTGGTTCTTGGACCAGAGGGTTGATCGTGAATCGTACAGGCAAAACTGCGGATCTTTCGGTTGACGAGGTGGAGCAATTCATGAACCGGGCGCTTGGTTCGATGCCGGTGATTGCGGATATCCCGGAGGACCCAAAGGTTCAAGAGGCGGAGAGAGACGGAGTGCCCGTGGTCGTGTATGACCCCGAATGTGAGGCGTCTATTGCAATAAATGAGCTTGCCAAGGTGATTATCGGTGAGGCTAGCTTGCCATATATCCCATGGGAGGATAGGGAAATAGGGGAAACGGCCAAACGTTTGATTCGCGCGCTGACCGGAAGGCGTGTTTGACATATCGTAGATCTACGGGATTAAATGCGAGAGCACCAGTACGGAGAACACGAAAACAACTCCCGCTGTCAGGAATCCGGCGGCGATCCCAAACTTGGGGAGCGTGACATACAGCGCAACAGCAAAGAACACATTTGATATCATTGCAAGCACTATCCCACGGGTCATCTCAGCGGCAGATTCGAGCCCATTGCGGAGGTACTCCAGAAATACCACCCCGCTGGTCCTGATTGGGGCACCAGCCAGTATTCCACCTGCAGTTGGACCGAGCAGCGATGCTACGAGCAAGGCCCCAGCAACGAGCAAACCGCCGAATAAAAAGTCAAACACGACGGTTCTGATGGTTGATTTCATGTTTGCCCCAATTCAACTTTTGACGATGTCGATAAAACATTCACGTTCGATATTTCACGAGTCTATTTTTAGGTAGGAGCACAAAATTAGTTTGGGTTGAGCGTGGAGAGACTTGCTGATGTGGATGTCGAGGTGAAACAGGGAGACCTCACGAAACAGGTCGCGGACGCTATCTGCAATCCAGCCAACAGTCTGATGTACATGGGCGGCGGAGCAGCTGGGGCGCTAAAACGAGCGGGAGGTGAGGAGATCGAGCGAGAAGCTTTAAAGCATGCTCCGGTTCCGGTGGGGATGTCGGTGGCAACGGGTGCCGGGAGACTAAAGGCCAGGTGGGTGATACATGCACCGACGATGGAACGCCCGGCGATGCGGACGACCAGTGAGAAGATACGCCGAGCAACGTTTTCCGCGCTGAAGACCGCCGACGAGGTTGGGGCAAAAAGCCTTGTGCTCCCAGGTATGGGCACCGGGGTCGGCGGGGTTTCTCCGAAGACAGCAGCAGAGGCCATGATCTGTGCATTAAAAGATTTTGCGCCGGGGTCAAAATCACTAAAAAAAGTACTCCTGTGCGACTTGAGCGGAGAGATGGTGAAGGCCTGGCTGGAGGCTTTGTCACAGTGATCCGACTCGAGGGTCAGGTAGAAATAAAATGACGATAAAATTTGCAGAGTTCAAGGCTCCGAAAGGTGTGGTCAAAGTTGAACTTGAGCTTCTCAATGAGAGGATATCTCGAATATCCTTTAGCGGTGATTTCTTCATGTATCCCGAGGAGGCCATCGAAAAACTTGAGGAATCTTTAAAGGGAGTGAGAGCCGATGAAAAGGATCTGAGAGCAGTCGTGAAAAAATTTTACACCTCAACCGGCACGAAAACGCCAATGCTGGAGCCAGAACATTGGGTCAAAGCCATCTTACAGGCGGCGGGTAAATGAAAAGATGGAGGATATTGCCTCTACGGATCGATGACGCCTTTATGAGCATGGCAATCGACGAGGCGTTGTTGAAGTTGAACTCGGAGGGAAGGTCTCCAAATACACTTCGTTTTTGGCGCTGGTCACCATCGGCGGTATCTCTCGGATGTTTTCAAAGCGTTGAACGTGAGGTAAACCTGGGTGTGGCAAAAGAATATGGTGTGGACGTGGTGAGACGAATTACCGGGGGAGGGGCCGTTTTTCACGATCAAGACGGCGAGCTGACCTACAGCGTTGTGTGCGGACAAGATGATCTCCCCCTTGATATCATCGAGTCCTACAAGCTCATATGTGGAGGACTAGTGCATGGGTTTCAGAAACTTGGTCTACAAGCTGAATTTAGACCAGTGAACGATGTTCAAGTTGGTGGGAAAAAGATTTCAGGCAGCGCCCAGACACGCCGATGGGGCTCGGTACTCCAACATGGGACCGTGCTCATCTCTCCAGACATACACAAAATGTTTGAACTCCTGAAAGTTAGCCATGAAAAAATATCTGACAAATTCATAACCTCGGTTTTTGAACGGGTGACGACAGTGGAGCGAGAGCTTGGGCGAAAGCCGAGTTTTGAGGAGATACGTGAAGCAATGATTGCTGGATTCGAGGAGAGTTTGAGTGTGAAGCTGGTAAAAGGGAAGCTGACCGAGGAAGAGCTGAAGCTGGCAGAAGAACTCAGACCAAAATATGCGTCGGAAAAGTGGTTAAGAAAGAAATAAGTAGTTGTTTTCCCTTATAGAGATGCAATAGTAAAGAAATACCAGATGTAATTCTCTCCGATGCTGTTCCATGCAAGGTCCATCGCTTCTTCTCCGATCGTCACACCATATACAGTTTCAGGCATCAGGTTTTCTGTAGGGGTGAAGATAAGCGTGTTTTCGCTCCAGCTAAACTCGCCATCAACCTCAGGAAAAACTGAGAAAGCAGATTGTGTGGCTGTTTTGCTCATTCTTTCGCTAAAAGTCACGGTTATAGAAGTAGAAACTGGCACATTCTCTTCTCCATTTTCTGGATGGGTAGATACCACACTAGGAGTAATGTTATCCTTCACCCGGGAGGATATCCATTCTTGAGGATTTTCGACGCCCTTTCCACTACAAGGCGGGTATTGATTCGGCAGGTTTGTTTCAGTCCATTTTTTGAAAAATTCTTGATTTTGAAGAGCTGCGTCCTTTTCTTTGGCACTTTTGATGGCTTCCTGCCACAATTTTGCCCATGAGATGTCTCCTTTTTTAAAGTTCTCAGCCAAAGCCTCCATATCTTCGACCAATCCACTTACGGCTTCTAACCCCATGTCATCAGGGTTTAGATCTGGGCTGGCATCACCATTTTCCACAGCCTCACGGTATTTTCCGAAAGTGGTGTTTTTGTGGTCCAAATCCCCCCACCCCATGCTGTCATTATCGGTGGAAGTATAGATTATCTCAACTTTTTTATCCCATTTTTTCAGGGCTTCTATCCATTTGCCGGAATAACAAGCAGCCACGGTTACAGAGATATGCACACCATTTTCGAATTTGCATACCCATTTGGAAAATTTCTCAGGAGTAAGCATGAATCCATCTACCATTTCAATAGCTCCATCGTTTTCCCTTCCGTGCCCAGTTATGTAAATTGAAAAGTTTTCACACGGCTTCAGCAGCTTTGAGAGACTCTCCATAACATTTTCAATATTGTTTTCTGTGGGCCTATTTTCTTCATCACCCCAAAGCTCGAGATGTGTGACGTCGAACCCAAAAACGTTTTCCATTAGATAGTGCCATTCGCCAGCCGATGTTGGGATGTCTTGATTGAAACCCGGCTCACCCTCGATTATCAGGGCTCGGTTTCTACTGGTGCTATTATTACCTGAACCGGTTAGATTTGGAGTCCTGACGAAACTTGCCATAACAGTAGAGTGGTTTTCGATGTACGTTGAGTACACCCAATACTGTTTGTTCCAGTATTCTTCCGATGATCCCCATAAGTCTGTCCTGTTGAGTTGTGGCCACCAGCTTTCTATCTTGATCTCATATTCTCCGGTCAAAGCGTTAATGAACACGTATCTAGTTGGGTGTGAAAACATAGCGTATGGGAAGTCGTTTATCCAGAAAAACCAAGTGTTCTCTTCTATAGTGTAAACATGTTCCGGAGCACCGTGCGAGGAGATGTTGTCTCCGGCTTTCAACATTTGTGGCCATAGAAGAGCGACTAGATCGTGATTCAGTTCTCCAGGCTTTATAACGTTTTCAAGCAGGATTTGCGTGGCATTTTCTGCAGTGAGCAGAGGTACAGCGATTTTCTCCTTTACCGGTTTTGACATTATAATGTAACTTATTCCCATAACCACAACCGAGAGTACAATAATTCCCACACACAAGACAACGAGTCTCACCAGTTCACACTCATCAATCAATCTTGTGACCACTAAATATAATATACTATTTGGAAATTATTTGAACTATTACATGGGGCAAACTTACTTACTCAAAATCATTGAGTAAAAATAAAAACTAGGTGACAAATATCCAGACCGATGCTCTTAAAGTGAAGTTGGGCTCTGACCGTACATTTTATGCCTGTTATCCCCATCCTTACTATCCAACGCTTTCCATTACCGGGGCGGGGTGCTCCCTTCAATGTAAGCATTGTGGTCGCCACTATCTCAAACACATGATTCCGTGTCCCACACCGAAACAGTTTCTCAGGACTTGCAAAAAACTTTCTTCCAATGGGGCACGCGGATTGCTTTTAAGTGGGGGCTATAACGCAGAGGGCTACGTGCCGTTTGAGCCATTTCTCGACGCGATCGAGCGGGTGAAGCGTGAGACGGGGC
This sequence comes from Hadarchaeota archaeon (SeqCode), assembly GCA_964564905.1. GTDB lineage: Archaea > Hadarchaeota > Hadarchaeia > Hadarchaeales > Hadarchaeaceae > B75-G9. Next base: position 28,987 of record CAZMCI010000004.1, read on the forward strand.
TCTTCATCAGTGCTCATACAGGTCTGATGCCAAGGTGGTTAATTCACGAACTCGCGGGTGTGGGTCTTGACGCGGCATTTTTTGACGTGGTTGGCTCAAATGAAACGATCGAGCTTGTGTTCGGCATCGAGAGGAAAATCACGGAGTACAAGAGAACACTAAAGGTGCTAAGAAGAGAGGTGCGGTGGGTCGCACCTCACGTTTGTATCGGCCTCCACAAGGGCAAAATAGTGGGGGAGTTTGAGGCTCTTGAAATGATTTCAGCAGTAGATATTGATGTCTTGGTTTTTCTTGTGTTCGTGCCCACTACTGGGACGGCATTTGAAAATGTTCAAGCACCCGATCCGAGTGCAGTAAGCGAGGTGATAAGCAAGGCAAGAGAGATGTTCCCAACTATTCCTTTGACTTTGGGTTGCATGAGACCACGGGTAGCCGGGAGGATCGAACTCGAACTCGCGGCTTTGAAAGCTGGCGTCAACCGAATGGAGATCCCCCATAAGCAAACTCTTGGGGTTGCCCGCAGTATGGGACTAATTGTCAAGAGACTCGATGCGTGTTGTGCGGTGCCGGATACGATTGCGGTAGATTGATTTGCCGATGACGAGAAATTGGTGGGGGGAGAAACGGCATGCAGAAATTAAAACGCGAAACGGTGTTGATTTTGCTAGGTTTGTTTTTAGCTTCGTCGTTGATGTTTTCGTTTGTTCAAGAGGAGCCAACGCTTGGACTCACGGATGAGATAAAGGTGGATCAAGTGGGGTATCTGCCGAGTCACAAAAAACTCGCGTTTGTGACAGGTTCAACCGTAAAACCGGGAGCAAAGTTTTATGTAAAAGAGGCGAATACAGGCACCACGGTTTACACAGGGATGTTGAGTACTCAATCGTTTGAGTGTACCGATTCCGGAGATACCATTTATTCCGCAGATTTTTCTGACCTCGCTGCTCCGGGCAGCTACTATCTCGAGGTGGAAGGGGTTGGCAGATCATTTAATTTTGATATTCAAGATAACATCTATAACGAGCTTTTTTATCACGCAATGCGTTTCTTCTACTATCAAAGATGCGGGATGGATTTGGAGGCTCCGTATGCCGGGAAGTGGACCCATAAAGCCTGTCATCTCAATGATGCTGTGATTCATTCAAGTGCCGTTTCGGAGAAGAGACCAGAGGGAACTTTGGTCAGCTCTCCCGGCGGCTGGCACGACGCTGGCGACTATGGAAAAAAGATCGTGAACGCTGGAATAACCGTGGCAACGCTGCTACGATTGTACGAGATGTTTCCCGAGAGGGTTGGGACGATCAACTTGAACATACCCGAGAGCGCGAACTCCATGCCCGACATTTTGGATGAGGTCAAGTACGAACTGGACTGGATGCTCACCATGCAGAGACCGGATGGGGCGGTGTACCACAATATAGTAACCTCATCTTTTGCCTCCATGGGGACTGCACCTGAAAATGATTCAGCCACCAGATATTTTGGGCCAGTTTCCTCCTGTGCCACAGCGGATTTTGCAGGGGCAATGGCCATGGCAGCGAGGATCTACGAGAATTTTGATCCTCTTTTTGCGCAAAATTGTTTGGACGCGGCAGAAAAAGCTTGGGAGCATCTGGAAAATCACCCAAATATCTTCCCCTCTGGTGGTTACACCGATCCGGAGGGAATACACGGAACTGGGGGTTATTATGATACAGATGACAGCGACGAGCGATTCTGGGCAGCAGCAGAATTATTTAGGACAACCGGGAAAACAAAGTACAACGAATACGTGAAGGCAAATTACAGTCGTTGGGGAGGAGTACATTATCCAGAGTCTTGGCGGTACGTTAATAATTTGGGGATGTTTGCTTATGCCTTTGCTACTCAGCCTGAAGTCGATGTTGATCTCCAAAATCAAATCAGGTCGAGCATTGTCGATTACGCTAATAGCACCCTAAGTCGCATAACATCGACCGGTTATCGTGTCGCGCTAAACTCGGACGATTATTATTGGGGCTCAAACTCCATAGCTATGTACTTTGCCGCAGGGTTGATAATCGCCAACGAGATACAGCCGAAACAAGAGTTCATCGAGGGAGCGCTCGACCAGCTACACTATATTTTGGGAAGGAACGCGCTAAATCATTCTTTTGTGACTGGCATGGGGGAGAATTGTACAAGGTACCCATGGCACACTTGGATTTGCAATTACCCCGGTGACCCCCCGCCGGGTTTGCTTTCCGGCGGGCCCAACAAATACAAAGCTCCCTACGACAAAATACTATGTGAAATCATCGACTCCGGAGCACCGCCAGCCAAATGTTATGCGGACAATTGCGTGATCCAAGGCACGATAGGCACATGGGCTTCAAATGAGCCTTGTATAAGTTATAACGCACCACTAGTTTTCGTTGCAGGGTACTTTTTGACTTGACCTTCTTCCTCGAACGCGGGGCTTCCACCTTCCACTTGTGCCACGCCCGCCGCGGAGGCACAGGTTCGCTTCGTGCTGCCGGGAGTTCGCGAGGTTGCGCATCTCCACTCTGACCGCTTGAGCCCGCTTTTTCCACATGGAGCCAGCCGGGGAGGCGGATCTCTCATGTGCACTCAAGGGCTCGGTCAGGGGAGACTGGTCATTCCCGGTCGAGCCCCTCCCCTGAGGTATAGCCCGAGGCTAGTTTGGCTTTCGTCGCCTGAAAATTGGTCCCGGTTGTTATCTCCCTTTGGGGGTGTAATCGAAAGTATTTGACCTCAATTTTGTCCACCCTTTGAAAGCAGTGGTCTTCTTGAGGTGGTTCTTATAAAGAATTGGGTGAGTACATGGAAAAAGTCAGGCAAGAAGGAAAATCTTCAGTTGCCAAAGTGAGGGTGGCGTTCGGCACCGGGGTTGTGCTCGGGCTCTGGCGGGGGCAGCTAGAGGTACCACCAACGACCGCACACCTTCTGACCTACCACGATGGCCGTTGCAGCGCGAACTGCAAGTTCTGTCCCCAGGCGCGCGGGAGCACAGCAGATCTAAAAATGCTGTCGCGAGTGGTCTGGCCGCATGTTGAGCTAAAAAGAGTTCTCGCAGCGCTGGGCGAAAATTCAAATGAGTTTAGGCGCATCTGTATCCAAGCACTCAATTATCCGGGGGTCTTGGGTGACATTTTCGAACTTATAGCGCGCGTGAAGAGCGTCTGCGATCTGCCTATTTCCGTTTCGTGCCAACCTCTAGACACAGAGGATATGCGGAAGCTGGCAGATGCCGGAGTCGAGCGGGTCAGCGTGGCGCTGGATGCTGCGACGCCGGAACTCTTCGAGCGCATTAAGGGTGGCGGATACACTTGGGATGGGCATATCAAAGCGCTGAAACAAGCGCGGATCGTCTTCGGTAATTTTGTCACAACGCATCTTATCGTGGGGCTTGGGGAAAGCGAAGAAGAAATGATCAGGACAATTCAATTTTTGCACGATATGGGCATAACCGTTGGATTATTTGCGTTTACACCTGTCCCGGGTACACCCCTTTCTTCTAAGACACCTCCGGACATCACAAGCTATCGTAAAATTCAGTTAGCTAGATTTTTGATAGTCAGCGAAAAGAAGAGGGTGGAGCAAATGCGTTTTTTGAATGGCCGCTTGACTGATTTTGGCATGGATCGAGAAGCGTTAGAAGTGATTGTGAGATCCGGTAAGCCGTTCATGACATCTGGATGTCCGCACTGTAATCGTCCATTCTACAATGAGTCCCCTCTTGGTCCTCTTTATAATTATCCAAGAAGACCAACGTCTGATGACCTCAAGGTTATTCAAAATGAGTTAGGCAATCTGTGAACTACTCCTAGCTTTCACAGGGAGCTTTTCTGCTTCAGCGACGGGACTTGTTTTTGATGGGTAAAGACGAAACCTGTACGATAACGTTGACTCATCCCTCATGTATTTAGCCGGGGTTCTTTACATAGAAAAAATTCGCCTCTCATCCCTTTCCTTTCGGAAGGGGACTTCGGCGATAAAGTTAAATTTTTGAGTACAAGTTTTTTTGCGTGGGGTTTGGCAATGGATGGAGAGCACCTGGTTCGCGAAGGGCTCTATTACACCCGGGAGCATGAGTGGGCCAAAGTGGAGGGAGCATTAGTCCGCGTCGGGGTAACAGATTACGCACAGAAAAAACTAGGGGATGTCGTGTATGTTGAATTACCAGATATTGGAAAACAAATTAGGCAAGTAGCCGAGCCCAAAACAAGTGATATGGAAATTGGAACGCTTGAGTCGATCAAGGCGGTTTCAGTTGTTTACAGCCCACTGAGCGGAGTTGTCAAAGAAGTAAATTCTTCTCTTGCGGATAAACCGGAACTTGTCAATAGCAGCCCCTACGATGATGGATGGATATGTGTGCTTGAGCCAAGTTCCCTCGAGTCGGAGCTCGAGAAACTGATGGACTCCAAAAACTACATTGAATACATAAAAAAGATCAAGTGAACTGAGTTAGATGGTTCACCAATACATTCCGAACGTATCCAAAATTCGAAGGCAAATGATGGACGAGGTTGGAATAAAAGATATTGAAGAACTTTTCGCTGATGTTCCCCAAGAGATAAAATTAGATCGAGAACTTCGTCTGCCACCACCCATGTCGGAGCCTGAGGTCAGGCGACATCTTTCGTCCATCTTATCGAAGAATAAACCGTTTACACGTATGCCAATGTTTTTGGGTGGAGGTGTATGGCCTCATCACGTACCTTCTCATGTTCGTTCAGTGATCCATCGTTCAGAGTTTTTGACCTCCTACACGCCCTATCAAGCGGAGGTAAGCCAAGGAGTACTTCAGGCGCTGTTCGAGTTTCAGAGCATGATCTGCGAGCTCGTGGGTCTTGATGTTGCAAATGCTTCGATGTATGACTGGGCAACAGCGCTTGGAGAGGCTGCTCTCATGTGTGCTCGTGTTACGGGCAGACGGAAGTTCATCGTTCCGGAGATAATTTCACGGGATCGTCTTTCCGTACTGCAGAATTATACGTCGGGCGCACACCTGCGGATAGTCAAAATTGAACCCGAAAAAGATACGGGACAGCTTAACCTGAAAAAACTTCGCCGAGAAGTCGATGAAGACACCGCTGGAGTTTATATAGAAAATCCAAGTTACTTGGGATTTTTGGAGACCCGTGTTGATGAAATAGCAGAGATAGCACACAAGGTCGGAGCTAGGTTCGTCGTTGGAGTAAATCCGATTTCACTGGGAATAGTCAAAGCGCCTGGGGACTACGGAGCCGATATCGTCGTTGGGGAGGGGCAACCACTGGGCAATCCAGTAAACTTTGGTGGGCCTGCTTTGGGGATATTTGCATGTCGCGATGATGAAAAGCTGATACGGCAGCTTCCGGGGAGGATTGTTGGAATGACCACGACGAGAGACGGAGAAACTTGGGGATATACAATGGTCCTGCAGACGCGGGAACAGCACATTCGTCGTGAACGGGCTACATCTAATATTTGCTCAAACGAGGCGCTCTGCGCAGTGGCCGCAGCGATCTATCTAGCTTCACTCGGACCCACGGGATTTCGAGATCTAGCGGAAACATGTGCAGCTAACGCCAAGTATGCAATGGATGGACTGAATCGGATCGATGGATTGGAAGCGCCCGTGTTCGACTCGCCTCACTTTAATGAATTCACCCTGAGATGTGAGAGACCTGGGCTTTCGATAGAAAAGTTCAACAGAGAACTCCTAAAACACGGGGTTCATGGAGGAAAAACGTTAAAAAAAGAGTTTCCCGAGCTAGGAGAGACATCTCTTTTGTGCGTGACCGAGATTCACACAAAGGAAGATATCGATCTTTTGGTGGAGGCAGCATCCCGAATCGTGAAGTGATGAATATGAGTTATCACCAGGCCAGATGGGCTCGCGGCGACCGTTTGGAACCTCTTGTGTTCGAGCTTTCCAGCAAAGATCGCAAAGGAATTCGTTTACCACAGAAACTTCCTGCAAGGCCGGAGATTCCCGATAAACTTATCCGCGATTCGTTGGAGTTGCCGGAGTTGTCCGAGCCGGAGGTGGTAAGACATTATACTAGGTTATCTCAGATGAACTACGGCGTCGATCTCGTTTTTTACCCGATAGGCTCGTGCACCATGAAGTACAACCCAAAGATATGTGATGAACTCGCGGCTTCGGAGGAGGCGGTCTTTATCCATCCAGATCAAGATGAGGACACAGTTCAAGGTGCCCTTGAACTAATGTACCGTTTGGAGCATTTCTTATCTGAAATAGGTGGAGTTTCTCGCGTATGTCTTCATCCATCTGCCGGGGCACATGGTGAGCTGCTCGGCATGTTGTTGACGCGCGCGTATCACAGCTCTAGGGGGGAGGAGCGCTCGGATGTGATAATCCCGGACTCGGCCCACGGCACGAACTTCGCGAGCGGTGCCATGGCTGGCTTTCACGTCGTCGTAATTCCCTCCAATAACCGCGGGAGGGTGGACCTGGAAGCACTAAAAGCAGCAGTTTCCGACCGGACTGCCGCTTTGATGCTCACGAACCCCAACACGCTGGGGCTGTTTGAGGACGAAATACTGGAGATCGCGGAGGTCGTCCATGAGGCCGGAGGACTTCTCTACTACGATGGCGCGAACATGAACGGCATCCTGGGAAAGGTCAGACCGGGCGATATGGGGTTCGATATAGTACACTTCAACCTGCACAAAACATTTTCAACCCCCCACGGCGGCGGAGGCCCAGGAGCCGGTCCAGTTGGCGTCGTTCAGAAATTGGAGAAATTTCTGCCGGTACCTACCGTGGAATACGACAGAAAAAGGAGACGTTATTATCTCGATTACGATCGCCCTGAATCAATAGGAAAGATAAGGTCATTTTACGGAAATTTTGGCGTGCTTGTCAAGGCCTACGTGTATATAATGATGATGGGGCCGGCCGGGCTCAGGGAGGTTGGAGAGACCGCAGTTTTAAACGCGAATTACGTGATGCGTAAAATGGCTGATGTTCGTGGATTTGAAGTAAAATTTAACGGTCCATGTAAACACGAGGTCGTATTCAGCGCTGAACCCCTGAAACGTGAGACAGGTGTGACGGCACGGGATGTAGCAAAACGTTTGTTGGATTACGGGATGCATGCGCCAACTTATTATTTTCCACCGATCGTCCCCGAGGCGCTGATGGTGGAGCCCACAGAGACCGAGACAAAAGAAGAGCTCGATAGATTTGTACTGGCCATGAGGGCGATAGCCGAGGAGGCACGTTCTGACCCTGAAAAATTGCGAAGGGCTCCAACGAGGACCGCGATTGAAAGATTGGATGAGGTCAAGGCGTCACGGGAACCTATTTTGAGCTGGCGGATGTACAAAAACCGGGCGAAGTTATGAAGAAGTTGGGTCTGATCGTCAACCCCATAGCGGGCATGGGGGGGCGCGTGGGGTTGAAGGGAACAGATGGACGAGATGTCCTCCGTAGGGCAATAATGCTCGGTGCTAGACCAGTGGCTCCGGATAGGGCCATAGCAGCTTTAAAAAACTTGGCTCAAGTCAAAAACTTGGTTCGGATTGTGACTTGCTCTCACGAAATGGGTGAGGATGAGGCGAGGATGTGTGGTTTTGACCCACAAGTTATACATCATGTGAGGTCCGGAGAGACAACCGCCGCGGATACGAAAGAAGCTGCGTACAAGATGAAGCGAGATGGTGTGGATCTGATTCTTTTCGTGGGAGGTGATGGGACTGCTAGGGACATATACGAAGTGGTTGGAGGAGACGTGCCTATCCTTGGCGCTCCAGCCGGGGTAAAAGTTTATTCGGCTACATTCGCGAACACACCTGAGCTGGCAGGTATTGTAGCGGCCCGTTTTTTGACGGAGGGACTTCCAGTACGAGAAGCCGAGGTGATGGATATAGATGAGGAAGCCTTTCGAAAAAATCAGTTGATGTCGGAGCTCAAGGGATATGCAAAAGTCCCGTACGAGCCTGTGATGATGCAGGCGGCCAAGGAGAGCAGCACCGGATTTGATCTGGCGGACCAGAAGGCAATAGCACGGTGGATGGTCGATCTCATGGAACGTGGACGTATGTATATCCTGGGACCCGGCACGACTACACGTGCTGTGGCGGAAGAACTTGGTATCTACAATTCTTCCCTACTGGGTGTGGATTTGATCATGGATCACAAGCTTGTTGCACGCGATGTCGATGAATGCCAAATTTTAAAGGAAATTGAAAATATTCCAGCCGCCATAATAGTCAGCCCGATAGGCAAACAGGGCTTCATTTTCGGTAGGGGGAACCAGCAAATAAGCGCACGCGTCATCAGGAAGGTCGGAAAGAAAAATATCGTGGTGGTGGCAACACCACACAAACTTTCCACGATTTCCACTTTGAAGGTAGACACAGGAGACCCTGAGTTGGACGAGGAGCTTCAGGGGTATATTCCAGTCGTGGTAGGTTACCTCCAGACCAAGATGGTCAAAGTTACCAACTAACTATCACCCAATAAATTGGGTGGCTTCTCCATGAGGTGAACCGAAGTGGTTGGAAAAACTCCACTGACCTCAAAGCGGTTGACACGCTCCGCGCCAAGAGCCGGCTCTTGGCG
>CAZMCI010000005.1:0-37300 GCA_964564905.1 Hadarchaeota archaeon (SeqCode)
ATCTTAGTTTTTTCCTAGCCTTGTTTTTGTCAAATGGTCTGAAAAAATTCACATCAATACCGTTGGGGATTACCTCGATTGGCTTCCTGATTTCATGGTCACGGAGGGTTTTTTTGAGGGTTTTACTTGGAGCAATTAATCTTTCGTGCTTGTTGTAGAACGTCCTGCAAAACTCCCAGGTTATCGGTCTGAGAATGGTCTTTCCAAGCTTGGATACATAACCTACATATTCGGAGAGCAGTGTATGGAATGTGGAGACCTTGGGAATCCCCTGAAACTTGGCGACACGCCATCCAAAAAATCCCATGGTAAATGGCGAATGAGTGTGGACAATATCGAGGCTTGGTACTTTGTCTCTTCCTTGGGGCACCGCTATCATGAATTCGGGATACGGTTTGAATTTGACCGCAGGGTAAGAGTGAACGGTCACTCCCTTGAACTCTTTTACGTTGGATTTCGGGCAAAAGATGAATACCTCGTGCCCACGTTTTGTCAGTTCTTCGCCAGCGTTCAACAATGAGGTGACCACACCGTTTCTCTGCGGTAAAAAAGTGTCGGTGAAGAAACCTATGCGTATAGTTTTTCCCCCTTACTGATGTCCCCATAGGTGTAGAAGGGTTTTTCTGAAACTTGTTCCCGCCCGGAGGTTTGCAAGCACTATCTTCAGGCGGTACTCACTTTTTAGAGTTTTCCACAGCTGATATGCTAGGTAGGGACCTCTTTTTATGAATTTTTTGTAAAATTCATCTATCATTTCGATTAATTCTTTTTCTTTTAAATAGGAAGGATAGACATTGACGGCAGGCACCGGTGCTTCCCAGTATTTTTCCTCATCCATATACCCGTTTTTAATGGCGTTGTTCCACAGTTCGATTCCAGGAGCTAGGATCAAAATGTTCATCTGGGGAAAATCCATATCTTTCAGGCTGAGAGCGAAATCAAATGTTTGTTGTACGTCCTCTCTCGTCTCGATTGGAGCACCAACTATAAACGAGCCTATCACGTTTTCTATACCAGCTTTTTTGCTGTTTGACACGGCTTTTCTGCTCAGTTCTGGCGTGATATTTTTTCCGTAGTAATCTAAAACCTTCTGAGTGCCGCTCTCCAGTCCGAAATATATCGTTTTACACCCCACTTTAGAAAATTTCTTCAGCGTTTCCAGCGAGGCTTGGTCGGCTCTGCCTTCTGCCCACATTTTCAGTTTTATCTTTCTGGAGCTTAACAATTCACAGATCTTCTCTACACGTTTTGGGTTTAGTAGAAGATTATCATCGACAAATCCTATCTCCTCGTACCCTTCGCTCCATAACATCTCCATCTCATCAACAACGTTTTCCGGGGACCTGAACCTGACTTTTCTTGCGGTAAAAGCGGAACACGCACAGTACTTGCACCCATACGGGCACCCCCTCGAACTCAGCAGAGTCGTAAACTTACAACCGCTGCCCAATACGCCCACAAGTTCTGAGTGGTATTCTTGTTCTAAGAGGTGCCTATCCGGGAACGGAAGTTCGTCCAACTCTTGGATAAGGGGTCTAGGGGACGTTCGGACCACACTCCCATTGTATCTGAAGGCGATGCCTTTCACTTCCTTAATGTCTCCTTCTCTTTCCAACGTCTCCACTAGATCCAAAAAGGTGTACTCTCCTTCCCCCAGAACAACATAATCAGCACAGTGGTAACTTCTCAGAAGTCTCTCGTATTCAAAGGTAGGATGATAGTTTCCGTAGACGATTTTAATGTCAGGATTTTTTTCCTTGATCGCTTGTGCCAATTTTACGCTTTGTCTAAACGTGTGTGTCAGAGCGCTCAATCCCACAACTTCGGGTTCTTCCTTCACCACGCGCTCAACGACTTTCTCGACAGGCAGCTGCATTCTTGCATTATCTATGAGCTTAACCTCGTGTCCATGTGTTTTAAGCACCGTTCCGATGTACAGCAAGCCGAGCGGTGGCCACGCTGCTTGGTTTTCTATTCGTTCCGGTAGGTCGGTGTTTGAATTTAGCAGGACCACCTTCACGCAATCTCCACTATTTGATTGTCCATATCAATAAGATAAAATATCTCAAATTAAAGGAGTTAGGAGACCATGAAGGTACTTGTCACCGGTGGGGCAGGGTTCATAGGCTCGAATCTGGTGGAGGAATTGGTCCGGCGGGGTGAGGACGTTACAGTATTAGACAATCTCTCTACTGGCGTGATGGAGAATTTGAGAGCGGTTCAAGATAAAGTAAATGTTTTTCGAGCCCCCTGTTCAGCGATTCCCAGGCTGGACTTGGGTGGGGTAGAATTGATTTTTCACATGGGCATTCCTTCCAGTTCTCCCATGTACCGTGAAAATCCTCGGTTGGTGGGGGAAGCCATAAATGAGTTCATAGAGGTATTCGAGCTAGCGAAGAAAAATGGTGCCAAAGTCATCTATGCGTCGACCTCCAGCATGTACGGTCGTTGCAGACCACCTCACCGCGAGGACATGGTATCCGAACCTTTTGATTATTATACGGAGGCCCGTATCTGCATGGAACGTCTCGCGCGCGTGTACCACGAATTGTATGGGGTCAGCTCAGTTGGCATGCGGTTTTTTTCTGTTTATGGTCCTCATGAGCGAGCGAAGGGAAGATACGCCAATATAGTGAGTCAATTCATGTGGAACATGCTGGAGGACAGGCCACCGATAGTATATGGAGATGGTACCCAGACTAGGGACTTTGTCCACGTGAGCGACGTGGTTGAGGCATGCATAAAAGCGGCTGATTCTGACTTGAGATGTGAAGTGATAAACGTTGGTACCGGCAAAAGCTCAAGTTTCAACGATGTGGTGCGGATACTCAACGATCTTCTCGGTAAATCACTCAAACCGGAATACAGGCAGAATCCGATCAAAAATTATGTTTACCACACCCTCGCTGATCTAACCAAGGCCAGAAAGTTACTCGGGTACGAGCCAAGCATAAAGCTCGAAGATGGAATTAAACTATTATTGAAAAAAGGATAGTTGCTGTGCATGCAGGAGTGGCTACACTTCCTAGCTCAAAATTTCGGTTATCTGGGCATTTTTCTGGTAGGCCTAATAGGTGCAGCTTCGGTGATAATACCTGTTCCGACCACAGTGGTTCTCTTGGGTGCCGCTGCCACAGGGGTGTTTGATCCGTTTTTGCTCGCAATAGCGTTTGGTTTGGGTTCAGCGGTTGGGCAGCTTACAAGTTATGCAGTTGGATACGCTGGTAGAGTGCTCGTTGGCAAAAAATACGAGCGGCGCATGAGTGCCATGTTAAAAATATTTGAGCGTTACGGGATGATCGCCGTGTTCGTCTTTGCCTTGACTCCGCTTCCGGACAGTTTGCTTTTCATTCCGATGGGCCTCGTTCACTACAGTCTACTGAGGGTGTTCATGGCAACGGTTGCAGGAAAAATTTGCATGTCTCTGATAATCACGTATTTCGGCACCGCGGTAGGTCAAGTTTTTGTCGAAAGTTGGTTTTTTGGTGTAGTTACAGCTCTCCTCTTGATTTTGGTGGTTGTTGCTGTATTCAAGATAGATTGGGAGAAAGCTGTGGAAAAGCACCTGCTGAAGAATAAAGGCCAATTGGATTAGTTTCATTCGGCTGGTTTTAGCCTGGGTTTCAATTTTTCTAGGACTTTTGGCAAAGTGGTGTATTCCATGGACTCTGGACCAAGTCGAGCAGGTTCGAATTCACCCATTCTCCGCAATACTGCAGAGTATTCTTGAGCTTCTCTTCTGGCTAGGTCGAAGGATGGATCATCAAACATATCTGCTATCAATGGCTTACCCTCGTCATCGGTAGCTATTTTGCCATCGCATACTTGGAAACCTATCGCTACCATCCTTGGAGGTCCATCAAATACCAAGCATCTGGAGTCTTTCAGACCCACCGGCATTAGTGGCCCCCAGTGACTGCCACGCATCCAACCCTCTACGAAGTAGCTGTGCATAAACGGAGCCAGCAGCTCTCCGATGGATGGCAATCCATGCTGTCCTCTCGTTATGCAAACAGGATCATCTTTTCCGACGTACTTACCGGCTATAAGGGCAAGTTTGGTTGTGCTTGTGGAGGCACATACGAGGTCATCCTTGGCCCGCCACACGTGAGAAACCACATAGCGTCCTGGAGTTCCAATGAGTGCAATCAGCTCATACATCTCTTCTGGAGCTTTCATGACCACTTTGGTGTTCTCAAATACGTCGAAAACTTCAAACTTGAAACCTCCGGTCATGCTTGGATCTATCACGAGACCGGCGGTATTGAAAGGATCAGCAAACATTTTAAATAACGGGTAGTTGAATGCACCAGGCTCTGTTTTGTCGGCAGCAAAGACCACTATTGGTTCGGATTTTCGTTCTTCAATTTCCATTTCCGCGACACCGGGACCCATACCCTTGACGTTTCCGCTGAAAGCCGATTTTAAGATATCTTGCCCAGCACCGTAAAGTTTGAGTTCTGCGGCCTTGTTGGCTGCTGCGGTAAATGTGTCCCAAGCGAGTTTGTGGATTTCAGGGTTGTTTTCCCCCTTCTGGTGGACCATCAAGAGCTCAAGATCATCTCCGGCATTAAAGACGAAATGACTGTTGATCAACCCCTTTTTCTCAGCATTTTGCATACTTTTTTCAGCGATGTTTTTCAACGGAGAAGGAACAACGTGGTGTCCCGCCAGAGACCCGACGTCGCACTTGATCACCGTTATGGTCGTTTTTTGGGCCATCTGTTCACCTTTTATCTTTTGTTAGTGTACATATCTTGCTTTTAAACGTTGCGGTCGGTATTGTTAAGAGTCAACTCCGGCAAGAAGTACGGTCTCATGAGTACGAAAGAACGAATGTCGCGATCAGACCTGTTGCCAGCGACGCGGCAACTGCCAGAAGCATGTTTGGTATTGGTCTTATATCCGACATTCGTCTGAGCGGTTTTCCTCGGATGCGATAAAATACTTGCACAGCACGCTGGGTACCAAGATGAGCGGACCAGAGACACAATGGCAGATTTACCGTGAGCACGAGCAGAATAAAGAAAATCGTCCAAAGCTCATTGGGGGGAATGGATGTCAGTGTCCACCTTCCTATTATTATTTCAAGTTTACTGATAAGCAAAGCGTCCTGCACACCTCTACAAAAGAGAAAGAGGATTGCTCCAGCTCCAAAAAATATCTGGGAAAGTATGAAGGTAGTGATGATGGTGAGGGCGAAGTACGGAAGTGGCTGCCACCAGCTCAATTGTTCTGGTGAGGGGATACTTACAGCCTTTCCCAGTTCAGCGAATATACCTGAGCCATTCCCCCACCGGCCGTAGGCAACACCAAATACCCAACTTCCAACAACCACTAGCCAGAATATGTAGTACCAGTATTCTCCCCGCATTTCCTCACCGGGGATATGTTACCTAGATCCTCTTTCGTAGTCGCGTCGAGCGATGTTTATGGCTCGACGTAGATAGTTATGCTCTATATTCTTCGGGCGGGGCTGGAGTGCAGAAATATCCGGTTTAGTTCCCCTCTCCAAAGCGCTCAGTCTGCGCTCTAAGATGGAGAGACGATTCATCAGCAGATTTAGCTTGTTTTCGATGGACAAAATACGCTCTTCTTGGTTGGCCATTATAATTCCACCATTTCCAACTCCTCTGCAACGATATTAAGCATTTGGGTCTTAAAGCGAAACAGTTTTTGGTGTTTGAGATTCAGTTTGACTGGGCCGCCGTGGCTCAGCTGGTAGAGCGATCGCCTCGTATCGCGTGCAAGAAAGCGATAGGTCGTGGGTTCGATCCCCACCGGCGGCTCCATCCTTATGTTTACCTGTTTGGAAAAGCGGGCTCGCACTTGACCCCTTTTTCCCTGCAGATGCTTTCAACTCTTGCTTTGGTTTGATGCCACATTTCTGATAGTTCATGGGTGAGTTTCACCGCCTGGCCTGCCCACTCAGCATTTGCTTCTTTCATACCTTCATATAGCCTCTCCATCACCCACCTTCTCGGATTAAGCCTGTCGTAGAGTACTAGGCTTTTCGTCCGTGCAGCGACCTCTATCACTTCTCTCAGGTCTTGCTCGGAATCGTTGATTTTTGGGATGATTGGACCTAAGAAGAGCCAAGTCTCCACACCTTTGGCTGAGAACTCCTCGAGCACGCGAGCACGTTCATCCGGCGGTGCAGCGTTTGGCTCTAACCAACTGGCCAGTTTTCTGTTCATCGTGGTTATCGTCACTCCGACATCAAATTTTTTCGGAACTATCAGGTCGATGTCACGCAGGATCAGCTTGGACTTCGTCTGTATTGAAACTGGAAAATTCTGTTGTGCCAGAATGTCTATGCACTTTCGAGTGAGTTCCAATCTTGCCTCCAGCGGTTGGTATGGGTCACACACCGTACTGACCCCAACAACGCCCTTAGGCTTTTTTTTCACCTCTTGGGCTAGCACCTCGGAGATATTTTGTTTTGCCTTGATGGTTTGGCCCCATTTTAGTGCGAGTTCCCTGTCGTCGAAGATTCCAGGGACATAGCAGTACTTACATCCATGTTCACATCCGATATAGGGATTTAGCGAATAAGTTAGCCCGGGCAGCTTACTGGCCGAAAGGGCTGTCTTGCAGGTTACAAACGAGTACTTTACACTCATGTGATGAAATCCCTCAGCCTCTTCTGGAACAATTCGCGTTTTAGAAGTTCACTTGTTTCGATCCATTTTTTGAGCGGAATGGTTAACTTCTTCATCGCGTAGTCAAGCGCCCCCCGTAGGCTGTCAAATTTTTGCGGTCTTGTCTTGAGCATTTCCCTAACGGATTCACGTGTGAGCCAAACGCCCAGAGGTAGAAGATACCCGGGATGGATCTCCCTGAGGACGAGTGCAGAGGCCTGACGCCGTTCTTGGCTCAGATGCTCGGCCACCGCGAGCCTACACGCGTAATAGCACCCTCCTATGTCCGGGTAGCTTGTCCGTCCTTGGTACGGTTCCCAGTCACCCATCATCTCCGCTTTATCTCCTTTGGGATTTTGGTTCCACGTGGTTCCGGGAAACCAAGCTTCGATCCATTCAAATGACCATCGCTTCGGCATCAGAACTGCCACGAATAAGTTATCGAGACGTGAGAAAGAATAGACGCGATATTCATCTATGGGGTTGTGTTCTTTTATCTGATCGATAAGTGCTTGGGAAATTATGGAGTCCACAGCGGTTATGCTCCACCGGGTTGGGACCAGTTTTCTATGTTTTTTCCTCCCGAACATCCCAAGGCTAAACGCCCGCTGAATTCGCGTGACCAGAACTTCATCGTGGTAAAGTTCTAGAACCGCATCGGCAGCTTTAAGGTCCCCATCATAGAAGGCATCCTCGATGCGGTGATCCACGCTCGCGTCAGATGCCGCGAATGACCTCAGCGGAGCAGAAGGCCCAAACGGCTGGACCTCCCCGCTTAAGGTGAGGACACCATAAGGGAGTTTTGTGAGCACGGCTTCTGCGTCAACTGGGTGCTTGCTCATCGCTATCTCCTGAAGCGTGTCGAGCAGTTTTCCTCCCTCCCTAGCGGCGTAAACGTTTGTTCTGACTTTCCCCCGGATGAGGGAAAACCGATAGTCAACTATCTCTTGAATTCCCTTGTCTCCCCAGAGTTCAGGCGTATCCAGAACCTCAGTGTCGCCACGGTATGGGGGTACCATGGGCCCCACGTATACTTTTGGATATCCAATTTGGCCCACAAATACACCAGGAGGAGATGTGCCCTCGATGCGGGGAGAAGTAATCTGCAGCATTGGACGGGCCATCGATCTGGCTTTGACGAGAATTGGACAGTATGGTTTGCCGCACAGCATTCGTCCGCCTCTGCACACCAGACAAAGGGAACTTGAGGGTACCCGTGCTACTCTGATCCTCTTGGATATTCCGAGTTCGTCCATCTCCCGCGGGATCACGTCCTGCAACCACTTGGCCTCGGATGGGAGCAAGTTTCAACCCACAAAAAAGTTAGTCAATCATGAGGCTTAACATTTTTCAACTCGGGACCAATAAAGTGATATAAAATTAACAAGAAAGGATATAGTGGGTGAGGATGTGTTGGGGGAGAAGAAGAAAAAACCCGCTATCGAGATTGGTTTGAATCTAGGAGATGCGCTCAAAAGCATGGGATTAACCGATATGGTGGACAGGGTTCTGAATTTGATCCAAGAGGGAAAGCTGGAAGTTAAAGTTGAACTCGGCACGAAAAAAACTGGAAAAATTCCCGCCAATATCACGATAAGACTGAAGAGAGCTGAGTGATGGGGTCCTAGCCCAGGGTAATCTGTCACGCCGTGATGAAAATGGCCAGACAACATAAGGCTAGGCTCATTTTGTGTAGTGGAAAAGGTGGAACTGGAAAGAGCACAGTAGCGGTTGCCATAGCTACTCATTTCTCCGAAAACGGTCGAAAGACACTTCTGGTATCAAGTGATCCGACCCAATCACTGTCCGGGATATTCAACAAACAGATAGGTGGGAAGATAACCAAGTTGAGCAAGAACCTGCACGCCATAGAGCTAGATATAGAGAAAATTACCAGAAGGGTCGAGCAGGAGTACAGGAAGATATTTCTCGATGCGCTCGGTTCTTGGCTCGATGAGGAGCTCACCCGAGACCTGCCATTGGAGATGATAAGCGGTGTGGATGAGCTTTTCGCACTTGATAAAATCAGGCGTTTTGTCGGGGGAGATTACGAGGTCGTCGTGTGGGATACCAGTCCCACTGCACACACCCTTCGTCTGCTTTCGCTCTCCAAGAAAATGAGCGCGGCGATGTCTCATGGGCTCAGTCTTTACATGAAGTTGAGGCATCCCATTCAGACCCTAAGGTCATGGCTTGGCAGAAAGGGAGAGCCAAAAATCGTGAAGGCTTTCAAGAAGCTCGGAAAGGTCACGATGGAAATTGAAAAAATGCTTGCTAGCGGAAGGACTGAGCTTGTCTTGGTCCTAAATCCGGAACGCCTCTCTATCAACGAGGGCAAACAGTTGCGGGAAGCGGCAGAACGCTATAACATCACGATAAAGCGCGTCGTCGTGAACAAGATGATCACACCGTGTAAATGCCGTTTTTGCGAACTCAAACGTAAGGAACAAGAGCACAACATGGTAAGAATTCAACAGGAGTATGGGGACCTAAAGATCCACACGGTGCCCTATCTCCCCTATGAGATAATTACCATGAACAGGATAAGAGAATACACAGCCAAACTGTTTGAAGAGTAAGGTTTTCTTTCATATTCAGTGAGCACGGGAAGAAGACTATAGCTTCGCAGCCATTGTAAGCCTGAATAATTGCCTGTACTGGGGAGCTGCCATCAACATCACTGAAACGTAATGTCTCACTAACGCGTTTCTCTGGCATAGATTGAGGAGTTCAAGCCCTATCCTCACCTTTTGCAAAAATGATACCATTTTCAGCTCCTCCGCTCAACTTTAGGAAATGCGACCTAGTATTTAAAGGTTGTAGGATGCGTTATGGAAAAAAAGAAAAAACATACAATTATGCCGATTTAGTGACATATACATGCTTGTAAGTGATGATTCGGTTAAAATTTAGTCTTTTTTGCTTCTTTGCGTCGAGATATACTCCGAAAATTGAGCCTCAAACTCCTGTAGAAATTTCGAGAGTGAGTGGAGATGCGTTTTATGGGAGCGGGGTTCTCTAGGTTTTTTAAGTTGCCAGATCGAGATCCAAATCCCAACAACCGACGTTTCTAGGAGAAGCTCCATGATCCGCGCGCCCGTCATAAGGGGAGGACTGGCGCTGAGAAATCCCATCACGTCACGGCCGTAAACACTCGGCGTGAAACCATCATAGTCGAGGAGTAGGTTCGGGGACCATTCAGCACTAAAACAGTACGCTAGCCAGCTGATGCCCATGGAGTCCAGCGTTCTCAGCGGATACTCGTCAGTTTCGGCAAAAATTATCGGGAGGTTTTCTATCTTTGGGTTCCACTCGTAGTATGAGGTTCTCTTGTAGCCCACGTTGTTATCCGCTATCGGATATTTCACGGCCCATGTCAAATCCCTAGCGTAGTGCAAGCCGCTCACTAAGACAAGCTTGTGTGGATCGTTACGCCTGATCCTGCTCAAAAGGTTTTCCTCAACGAAAGCCTTCCATCTGAGCCATCCGATCTCGTAATTGTCGTTTTCCGGCCACTTGACCTCGTTGAACAATTCATACGCGATGACGGTGTTTTCTTCTCTGTATCGAAGGCTCGCTTCTTCCCAGAATCCAAAGAGCCACTCGTTTTTGTAGTAAAAGATATTCTCCGTCTGTTCTCCCGTTGGTTCAGTGTGATATGTTTCTTCTGGTGGATAGCCCACAGAGTGGAAATCGAGTATCACCATCAATCCGTTTTTCTCTGCCTCAGCGATCGCTTTATCGACGTCTTCCCATGGAGGGATATTTTCCCAGAGATAGTATATCACGGGGTACACGGGAACCCTTATCGTATTTGCACCCCATTTGCGGATCTCTGCGATGTATTTGGAAAAATCCACACCCTTATTTTCCAACAGGATCGGAGGCATTATCCCAACACCCCTGAGCTGGATTTTAACCCCATCCATGTAGAAGCAATTGTCCCCCGCCGTCACATATCCCGGAGTGGGGCCTTCCGTGGAAAAAGTTAAAAATGGCATTCTGTGCCAAGTGAACCTCACTGCAAAATAGAACAAAGCAAAGAGAAGGAGTACCAAAAATACCACAAACAGGACGCCCCAGATGCCGGTGCGACCACGTTTCGTGTTTTCACCTCCCGCCATCATCAAACGGAGGTTTGCCGAGAGATTGGACACGAGATATCATTTATATCTTTTGTTTAATTCAGCTGATTTAATGGCTTTTCCCACCCGAACGTGGGGCTTCCACCTTCCACTTGTGCCACGCCCGCCGCGGAGGCACAGGTTCGCTTCGTGCTGCCGGGAACTCGCGAGGTTGTGCATTCTCCACTCTGACCGCTTGAGCCTGCTTTTCTCCACAGGAGCTAGCGGAACGACTTTTGTCTCACGTGCGCTCGAGGGCTCGGCCACGGGTTGACCGGCGGTTCCAGTCGAGACCCTCCCCCAGAGGTGTAGCCCGAGGCTAGTTTGGCTTTCGCCGCCTAAAAATTGATCCCGGTTGTTATATCGCTTTCGAAGAGAGGTTGCTGAAAGCATTCGACCTCAATTTCGCCCACCGTCTGAAAACGGTAGTGTTCTTGAGGTGGTTTTATAAAATCTTTACGTGAAGGGCCGGTTGATGGGATTAGGGTGTCTCCATGCTAAAATACGATCTAGAAGAGAAAAGTGTGCGTAGATTTCTAAAGGAGCATGAGGCCAAGCGGGCAGCTATTCAGCTACCCAGTGGTCTCAGACCTGAACTTTTGAAAATCGTTAGGGTTTTCGAGGAAGAGAGCGTGGAGCCCGTTGTAATGGGGGGGAGCTGCTATGGCGGATGTGATCTGGCTGACGCTGAAGCTAAACGAATGGGCTGCGATGTGCTGGTGCACTATGGGCATGCTGACATGGGACTGAAAACCTGTCTCCCAACTTTATACGTCGAAGCCCGTATGCCAGTCGACCCGCGAGGCGTCGTCGATTCTGCACTCCCTCAGCTGAGTTTCAAGCGTGTTGGTCTGCTTACTACGGTCCAACACGTTTCCTGCCTACATGAGGTCGCGGAGGTGCTCCGTGCACATAAATTCGAGCCTTTCATCGGGAAACCGGGGCATAGAGCCAGATATCCAGGACAACTTTTGGGCTGTGATTTTGGATGTGCCCGTTCGATTAACTCGCTTGTCGAAGGATTTCTCTACCTCGGAACAGGAGATTTTCACCCGCTGGGAGCCGCACTTGCGACGAGGAAGAAGGTGCTGGTTGTGAATCCGATCTCGGGCGGTGTTAAGCAAATCCAGTCAGAGGTTGAGGATTTTCTAAAAAGGAGAAGGGCAATAATCGCTAGAGCAGCCGCTGGTGAGCACTTCGGAATAATCGTAAGCACAAAGTCAGGACAAATCCGTTTTGGTCTTGCCGCCAGGTTGGCTGAGGAACTCAGACATGCTGGTCGTGTGGCGTCCGTGCTCGTAATGGATGAGGTAAGACCCGATGAGGTGGAGGATTTTGGGTTCGATGCCTTCGTATGTACCGCTTGTCCGCGCATACCGCTTGATGACGCGAAACGATTCAGATGTCCAGTTCTGACCCCACAAGAGGTCGAGATGATGCTCGGAAAGACCAAATTTGAACCCTACAAAATGGATGAATTCACTGAGGAAGATTTAAGTCTAGAAAAAATCAGGTAAAAAAAGGTTGATGTGATGGGGATAAAAACAGGAGATTTTGTGGTTCCAGGAGATTTTCTTGCAACGGCGGAAGAGTTCGTTCCGGGGGAGGGGGCGTACGAAGAAAACGGTAAAATTTATTCCTCCTGCGTTGGTGCAGTGTTGGTGGACACGCGGACAAAACACGTTTCCGTATTTTCCCGTGTTCCCGGTCCACCGGTCCTGAAACGCGGGGATGTGGTGATCGGCCAAGTGGAAGAAGTTAGAGACCAGTTCGTAAACGTTTTAATAGAGGCCTTACGTGGACGTGAAAATCGAGAGGTCCCGGTTCCAAATTACGGGACTGTACATATTTCTCAGACTAGAGTTGGATATGTGAAAGATCTCAGCAGGCAATTCAGGGCGGGGGATATAATCCGTGCAAAGGTGCTGAGCGTTCGGAGAGACATAGTGCAACTTACCACAGCAGGTGAAGATTTGGGGGTGATTGTCGCAAGATGCTCACGGTGCCGGGAGCTTCTCGAGCTTGATGGAACAAAGCTGCGGTGCCCCAATTGTGGAAATGTTGAGTTTAGAAAGCTGGCGAGCGACTATCGAAAAGGGGTACTCTAACGATCATGACAAAACGGGTTTTGAATTTCAAATAATGGATGACGAACAAATGATAGATCTGACGGAAAAGGTTGAGCACATTTGAGTTGGACCTTGAAGCCAAAGGCTTGGGCATGGGGTCAGTTAGGGAATACCCACGACGATGCAGGGAAAATCAAAAGACTGGATTAAAAATGAAGGAACCCTTGTTTCAAAACACTAATAAAAGGGAAGTGAAAGTTAAAAAAAGGTGAATACGTGGAACTGGAGGTCGTTGAAAAGAAAGAAAGTGGCCTTCTGATAAAGGTGATCGGTGAGGGTCACACCTTGTGCAATCTCTTGTGCACTGAGTTGTATAAGGATGAAAACGTCGTATCTGCAGCATACAACATCGAGCATCCCCTCACGGGGTCTCCAAAACTGTATGTGAGGACAAAGAAAGGAAAGTCTCCGAAACGAGCCCTTGTGGATGCTGCCGACCGAATAGTCGATGAACTCGAAGATCTCCATAAGCAGCTGCAGAAGACCCTTAAGAAATAGCATCGAACTCATTTTTGGTGTCCGGTTGAAAAATGTCAAATTTTGGCGGATAAAACCAGAGGTCAGGATCCTGGGTGTAGATGATGGATCTTTTGAACCTAGGTCAAAAGTGGCGGTGCCACTAGTAGGAGTTGTCTTTCGAGGTGGGCAATGGCTTGAGGGAGTGATAAGAACTTACATCGAACGGGATGGGACCGACGTAACCGAGCGTTTAGTGGATATGGTGAACAAAACCCGCCACAAGGGACAACTTCGGGTCATAATGGTCGACGGGTTGACCTTTGCCGGGTTCAATGTTCTCGACGCGAGAGAAGTGTTTCGAGAAACGGGCCTGCCTGTGATAGCTATCTCCAGACAACTCCCGGATATGGGAGCGATCCGGAGGGCGATCGAGCACCTTCCGGGATGGAAAAAAAGATGGAAAATCATCAAAGGTACCGGAAAAATATATCCGGTGGTAACCAAGAGCAGGGGGGCACCGATATACATGCAGGCCGTTGGGATAAACAAGCCCGATGCTGAAAATATTGTCAAGGTGGCGTCGACTCGGAGTCTCGTTCCGGAACCCCTCCGAGTTGCCCACTTGGTGGCCACTGCCATGGTACGAGGAGAAAGTTATGGTAGGGCCTAAACGCAGGGTCAAATCCAAGCGCGGTCTGAAGAGGGTGAAGAGCTCCATATCCAGTTTTTTGAAGCAAAACGTCGTCAGGGACATTGTCAAATTTTTCCTGTTGCTGGGGTTTTTTTACTTCATGATGGCGGGCGCCTTGACCCTAGTCTTTAGGACAGATTCATTTTGGATGGCTGTGATCTCTAACAGCATGAAGCACGAAGGAGATAGCTGGCAGGAATATTTTATCGAACGAGGTCATGACCCATCCACGTTTCCCATCCAGGAGGGATTTGAACGGGGGGATCTGCTTATCATCCAGGGGGTGTCTTCTGTTTCGGAGATATCGGTTGGAGACGTGCTCGTACTGGACATGGGGCCCGGCGTAATTCCACTTACCCACCGTGTGGTGGACATATGGGAAGAAAATGGCACGGCACGGATAATGACAAAAGGCGACGCGAACAAGGGTACACTACCGGTGGAGAGGTCAATAAAACCGGAGCAGATATTGGGGAAGGTGATCTTCGTGATTCCAAAAATCGGTTATCTATCCCTCTGGTTGTCAGGACAGTGATGAAGTGAGACGACCGTTTCTCGCCGCAGATGTGATAATTCGGCACGGAAGAGGTGTTGTGCTCGTCAAACGAAAAAATGAGCCGTACCGGGGGAAGTGGGCGTTGCCAGGTGGATTCGTGGAATACGGTGAGAAGGTTGAGCACGCCGCTGTTCGTGAGGCGATGGAGGAGACGGGATTAAAAGTAAAGCTAAAAAAACTGGTGGGAGTTTACTCCGCGCCGGGACGAGATCCTAGGGGACATGTGGTCAGCGTGTGTTTTTTGGCGCGGAGAGCTGGTGGAAAGTTGAGAGCCGCCAGCGATGCCGATGAGGTAAAAATTTTCAGACAAATACCATGGAAAAAATTGGCGTTTGACCACGGTCAAATTTTAAAAGATGCAGGGTTTAGGTGAATACATGCAATTTTGTCCCAAGTGCGGCGGATTGATGCTTCCCAAGAAAGTCGGGAAAGATGTGGTGTTGGCGTGCGGTTCATGCGGATACATCGAAAAAACCGGGAAGGTGGAGGGATACAAAGTAGTCAAAAAAGTGGGCGCCAGGGGAGACGTGACGGTTTTGGACGAAAAACCTAAATCGGTTCTTCCAACCACGCGTGCCCGTTGTCCAAGCTGCGGTCACGATACAGCATTTTGGTGGATTAGGCAGACGAGAGCCGGCGATGAACCGTCGACACGCTTTTATCGTTGTGTGAAGTGCGGGAAGGTATGGAGAGAATACAGTTAGAGGTTTTGAGATGGATGAGGCCAGAATGAGGATTAAACCCGCCCGCCCTAGAAAAATTTCCGAAATAAAGATAAGCGACGAGCGTGTTCGGGTGGTCGGGTTGGTCGTGGATAAAAAAGAAACGGAATTTGTTTTGGATGATGGAACCGGGCATCTGACGGTGATTTTCGATGACCCGGTTGAGGTCGGAGGTCTCAAAGTGGGCTCAAAAGTCAGGGTTTTCGGGACGCCATTGAGCGTGTCTGGATCAAATGAATTGCATGCGGAGATAATTCAAATGATGGATGAACTGGATCTAGGACTTTATAATAAGGTTATAAACGAGGCCGAGAGAGTTGAACGTGAAGTTCGAGGTGGGACGGGACATGCTCAAGGTTAAGATGGCAGAATCAAAAGTCTGGAAAACATGCGTGGGGATGGTGGTAAACCTCATCGAAGAAGCGGCCTTCAAGTTCACCCCTGAAGGGGTAAAGATGAAAGCGATGGACCCCTCACATATCGCGCTCGCAGATCTAGAACTTCCGGCAAGGGCGTTTGAGGTGTACAACGTCAGGCAACCAGCGGTTCTCGGGATATATCTCCTTGAGATGAACAAGGTAATGTCAAGAGGTAAAGCAGAGGACGAGCTTATTATCGAACTCGACGAAAAACAAAATCGCCTTGCTCTCACGTTTAAAGGAACCTCCACGCGGCGGCTAAGTCTCCCCCTGATTGACATTCGGGAAACCGATCTTCCCGAGCCAAAGCTTCAATTCACGGCGGCGGCTGAAGTTGTATCTGGAGTGATTCATGACGGTCTAAAAGATGCAGAATTGGTCGGGGAGAATGTAAGTTTTGAACTATCCAAGGACGGACTGAGAATTTCGGCTGAAAGCGATAAAGGAAGCGCGGAATTAAAGCTTGAAAAAGGAGATAAGGCACTGACAAAGCTCGACGTGAAGCAGGAGGCAAGGGCCGTGTTCAACATCAAGTACCTCAGCGATATCACAAAATCTGCCGGTTCAAATGATCCGATAACGATAAATCTGGGCACAAATCTCCCGATTCAGCTCGATTTTCCGATTGCCGGAGGCAACGGAAGATTACGGTTCCTGTTGGCACCGAGAGTCGAAGGAGAATAAATCTTCTGACAAAGAAACACATAAATGTTAGCTCACCAAACTTACTCCACAAAACAGTCAGCGGGGGCTGGGCTTGTTTCCTTTGGAATATCTGGCGGTATTAGATCCGTTCTCAGATGAGGCGAAAAATTTCGTGGAGACCTCTCCCCCGGTGGATGCCATGCCGCCAGAGATAATCGAACGAGCGATAAATCGTGTGAAATGGTCTACCAGGGAAATGACCGTGCCTCCGGATTCAAAAGCTATTCGCGACGACGTGCTATCATTTTATTTGATGTGCCAAGGGGCCGCATCTGTCTCTTACCCGTATTCGCGCGAAGTCCGTCTGATAAGCGACATGACCAGGGATACGATAAGATATCGCATGTACGATCTTTTCAAACGTGGAGGTGAGGACTTCTGCGTGCGGGTTGTTCAGCGTTCGATAAAACTGGTGAAACTCGGCGGTTCGGAGCTTGATATAAGGATACCAAATGAGGACATTCGTAAATTACGCGACCAAGAAATGGAAAAGGATGAAATAGACATAGCGGACGACCGCGTCCTTCCCCAGTACATGCCGAGATATGCAGTGCGGTGGGTGGACCTCTCTCCCCTTTTGAGACACAGACGTACGGAACTCACGAGGCTGTACTTGGTGAAAGGATGGGCCGTGCTCACCTTGCGGGATCTCTGGGATTTTTATGCGAATCTCATCAGCGTTAAAACCGAGGATTACATTCAGTCCGTCTATGAGCGTATGCTCGATTCTGGCCCCCCGCCGAAAAGTCTAGTCGAGGTTGGAAACCGTATTTCGGAACTATTGCCGAAGAGACCAGAATTGGCAGATAAGTTTGTCAGGGTGTCGTCGAGAAGATTGCGTCCGGAATTTTTCCCTCCCTGCATCAGCAAAGCGTTGGGCGGGGTAGGAGCGGGGCTGAGAAACTATGCAATAACGATGCTATTGACCTCATTTTTGACGTATGCGAAAATAGCCCCGCCCTCTACGGCGACGAGGATAGGAGATGTGATAAGTGATATTTCTACGGTCCGTGACGAGATCGCTCCACTTATTTTCGAAGCAGCTGAACGTTGCAATCCTCCGTTGTTCAGGGACCAACCACAAGAAAAAGCCAGTATTTTTTATCACATGGGGT
The DNA here is from genome assembly GCA_964564905.1 of Hadarchaeota archaeon (SeqCode). Taxonomy (GTDB): domain Archaea; phylum Hadarchaeota; class Hadarchaeia; order Hadarchaeales; family Hadarchaeaceae; genus B75-G9. The sequence continues at coordinate 17,562 of CAZMCI010000005.1, forward strand.
TTGGTATGACCACTGATCCCAAAATTGGCGACTCTGGAAAATCCAAGTGGTACAGGCCGCCAAACTGCGCGAAAATCCAAATGTCGGCACCGCAGCTTTGTAACCCCGACGAGTTCTGCCGTAAGATAAAAAATCCACTTACATACTACTTCAGAAAAATCTCTGAACAGGCGAAGACCGGAAGAGGTGAAAAAGCGTGATAATGCGTGAAGCAACGCCCGAGGAGCGAAAGATATTTTACACAAAAGAATGGGACAAACGGGAGATTCCCGATTTTATTCTACACTCCCTCTCACTCCGGGAATTTGGATTTGACATGGATGGAACCGGCCCAAGCCACAGATATAACCGGTTCATAACGGTTGAGCAGTTGGAGAACTTCATGCGAAACCGGGCGCCTTATTCAGCTTTTGCGAGCGTTGCACTCTATGAGCGGCCCTCAGCGCGGGAGGGATGGCTCAAATCAGAGTTGGTTCTGGATATCGATGCAAAAGACCTGCCGGTTAAATCATGCGGCTGTCCAACGGGCATGGTTTGTGAACGTTGTATAGACGATGCCCGGAGGGTTGCGATGGAATTTGCAGAGACGTTGTCGGGGGATCTTGACTTGCGCAATATCCATTTTGTTTACTCCGGGCGGGGTTTCCACATCAGGGTGACAGATGAAGCAGTGATGGGGCTTGAGCAGAACGAACGTGGCCAGGTGGTTGAGTACGTTACTGGAGGCGTTGTCCCCACGGATATGACGATGGCTCTCGGTTATTCCAAAATTTTCCGAGAACGTGCGGCGAGAACATTTAGCGCCTTGAATGAGAAGAAGCTCTCAGAGGTGAGAGGTCTGGGGAGGGTGGCGATTCAACGCCTTATGAGTGAGAAAGAACGTGCGCTCAAGGCGATTCATGATGGGAAGTTGGATAAAATTTTCAGTTTGGAGGGAATGAGCCGGAAGACTTTCGCCTCCTTGCTCGATTTTCTGGCGAGGATAAACTCCAGGTTTACGGATGGGAAGGTGACCATCGACACGAAACGTATTCTTCGTTTGCCCTCCAGCCTTCACTCAGGAGTTAGCATGAAATGTACTCTGGTACGTGATATCGAACACTTCAAATTGGAGTCCGCTGTTCCAAAGTTTGTCTGGGAGAGGGATGAAAAATGAGGGACTTTTCACTTGAGGAATTGTTAAGGATTTATAAAGGAGAAAAAACTTCGCGTGATCTGATCGAGCTTTCCGAAGATTTTTATCAAGTTGTCGCCGAACACATCTCCCGCCTGATGTCCGAGCTTGAGAGGGGGGACAAGCTCAGGCGGGATCTGATCCTGGAGGAACTTAAGAACATCACTTTTATGGTCCAGGAGATCCATCTCACCCGGATGTCCAAGATCATTCATAAAATACAGCGGGGTAGCCTTCCGAACGCGTTGCTTGACCGGGAAAGATACACATTCGGGGAGATACAACAGAGTCTGGAAAAACTTCAGGCGGACTTGGTTTATTCCGCGGTGGCTGGAAAAATTTCTTCTCGAGAGCCGCTCGAACTTACAAATGTTTTGTTGATCATGCTGGCCGATCTCCCAGAAAAAATAGTCGGTGTGAACATGAGGGAGTACGGGCCGTTTCTCAGGGGTGAAATTTGTAGCCTCCCTGTGGAGAATGCCGAAATGATGATCAGGCGTAACATGGCCAAAAAAATCTCGGTCAAGACCCCGTAGCAATACCTTTTTTTGGAGTTAGCTACTGAAGTTTGCGGGGGAAGTCGCATGCTGATTCCCAAAAAAATTCGAACCTACTGTCCGTCTTGCAGGAAGCATACCGAGCATAGCGTTTCACAGTTGAAGAAACGTTCTGCACGGAAGCTCAGCTGGGGGCAACGTCAGTTTGCTCGGGCAACGGCCGGATACGGGAGCCAGCCTAGGTCCGAGCAAAAAAAGTTCTCAAAGACGACAAAAAAAGTGGTTCTGCTGTTGAGATGCAAAGAGTGCAAGAAGGCTCATACTTATCGAGGATTCAGGAGTAAAAATATAAAGTTTGGTGAGTGAGCAGATGACGGGAAAGCACAGGTCGAGATTTCTGAGGGTCAGATGCACGGGTTGCGACAATGAACAGTTGGTGTACAGTCATGCGAGCACGCCAGTAAAGTGTCAGGTGTGTGGCAAAACGCTCGCTGCCCCCCGTGGCGGAAAAGCTGAGTTGAGAGCCACGGTACTTGGAACGCTGGAATGAGGGCGCTGGCATGGTAAAACGCCGGTCAGAATGGCCATCGATAGATGAACTGGTGGTCGGCACGGTGAAGAAAGTTTTTCCTCAAGGCGCTTTCGTGGCCTTGGATGAATACGGGGGGAGAGAGGGGATGGTTCATTTGTCAGAGGTCGCTTCTGGGTGGATCAAAAACATCAGGGATCACATACGTGAGAACCAGAAAGTCGTTTGCAAGGTTTTGGATGTGGATCCAAAGCGAAAACTGGTTGACCTCTCCATCAGGAGGGTGAAGGACAGCGAGCGTAGATGGAAAACTGAACAGCATAAACTGGAACAGAGAGCCGAAAAAATGCTCGAGATAGCTGCCGGTAAACTTGGAAAAAATCTCGATCAGGCATATGAAGAGGCCGGTTTTGCGCTCCAAGAGAAATTCGGGGACCTATATTCAGCTCTCGAAGCTTCCATCAAGCATAGGGAAAAAGTGGCCGAACTGGTGGGTGAAAATTGGGCCAAAGCGCTAGGCGATGTTTCCGCATCGTCTATTCAGCCACCGGCCTACAAGGTCTTCGGATTTGTGGACCTGAGCTGTCCAGCCTCAGATGGCATCGAGGTGATAAAGTCCGCTATGATCAACGCTCGTGAATCTGTTAGGGACGATAACGTGGACTTGGAGTTTTATTATGTTGGCTCTCCCAGATACCGGGTAGAGGTCACCGCTGAATCATATAAAACAGCTGAGAACGCCATGCAACGGGCAGCTGAGATGGCGATCGCAACTGTTAAGAAGGCTGGTGGTAAAGGAGAATTTCACAGAGGAATGAAATGAAGTTGAAAAAATGTAAGACCTGTAACACATACACCTTGAAGGAGCTCTGTCCAAATTGTGGAAGGCCAACAGTTTCTCCTCACCCACCGAGATTTTCACCGCTTGACCCGTATGGGAAGTACAGGAGGATGTTGAAAAGACAGGTATTGGGGGGACAACCACGAAAAAGACCGTGATAAAGCTCCTGCAGAAACCTAAGCTGAGCAAACCGGTCTTGGTCAGCGGCCTCCCCGGAATGGGTCATGTTGGCAAGCTCGCTGCGGAGCATTTGCTTGAGGTACTCCACGCAAAAAAGTTTGCCGATATCATGTCTCCCCACTTCCCCCATCACGTGGTGGTCGAGCCGGGTGGTATCCTCAGACCCCTGCGAAATGAGCTTTACTGGGCCAGGCTGGACGGAAAAGATATCATCATATTAGCCGGAGATACCCAGCCGGTGTCTCCGGAGGGACACTACGAGCTCGTGAATCGTATTCTGGACCTGGCAGAAAAAATGGGGGTTGAAAAGATTTTCACTTTGGGCGGATATGCTACAGGTAAATACTCTGAAATGCAGCCCCGAGTGATCTGCATGGGGGACTCAAAATTATTGAAGGAGATAAACCCAAGAGGGATCAAAGTTGAGAAAAGCGGAGGCCCGGTGATTGGGACGGCCGGACTTTTACTCGGCCTTGGCCAGCTTCGTGGAATACCTGGCGCATGTTTTTTGGGGGAGACCCACGGCATGGTGGTCGACCCACATGCCGCACAGGCTGTGCTGGAGGTGCTGGCCGAGACGCTCAAGGTCAGGTTCGACATGACGAATTTGAAGCACCGGGCAGAGATGGCGAAAGAGATACTTAGCAGAATACAAAGAGAGATCGAGGTGCGAGAGCGAAAAAAAAGACAGCGGGAAGAGGAAAAACCCTGGTACATCGGATAAGAGGAGGACCGATATTAAAAAGTCAGTTGTTTTTATAGTGCTGAGAGCAAATCCCAACTGGTGTGGGCTTGTCGAGGTTCAACTCTTACAACGCGGACTTTCATATCCACAGTAAATATTCCGGGGCAACCTCGTCCAAGATGGTAATTGAAACCATAGCCCATCAAGCTAGACTTAAGGGGCTAGCCCTGGTGGGGACCGGTGATATTTTTCATCCCAGATGGTTCGAGAGCGTCAGGGAAGAACTTGTCGAAATCGACGAAGGTACCCTGGAGCACCCCCGGTATGGGACCAGATTCGTATTCACGGTCGAGGTGGAGGACAGAAACAGGGTCCATCACCTGCTGCTGTTTCCGTCATTCAGCGCGGTAGAAAGCGTGCGGGAGATTTTTGCAAAGCATTCAAACAATATAGACGAGGATGGCAGGGCAAGGGTAGAGCTCGCCGCGCCGGAGATCGTGGATATTGCGGCGTCCCATGATTGCATCGTAGGACCATGCCACGCGTTTACGCCGTGGACAAGCATGTACAGGGAGTTTGACAGCATCCGGGAGTGCTACGGAGACAGCGTTGGAAAGGTGAGTTTTCTGGAGCTGGGGCTGAGTGCCGATACATATATGGCAGACCGGATAGCCGAGCTTGCGGACATCACATTTTTTTCTTGTTCGGATGCTCATTCCCCTTGGCCGGACAAACTAGGACGAGAGTTCAATCGTTTTGAACTGCTGGAGCCAACGTACTCCGAGGTCGTTAAGGCGATTTGGAGGAAAAATGGGCGGCGTATCTCCCTTAATGTAGGGTTTGATCCAAGATTGGGCAAGTATCATCGCACGGCCTGTTCGCGTTGCTTTAAACAATTCGAGTTGGAGCATGCTAAAGCGCTACGGTGGAGATGTGATGAGTGCGGAGGCTGGATAAAAAAAGGTGTTTGGGATCGGGTGAGTGAGCTTGCAACGTATAAGGAGCCGAGGCACCCACCTCACCGCCCGCCCTACCTGAGGATAGCTCCTCTCGCGGAGGTCATAGCGCTGGCGTTTGGCCACCCAGATCCCCATGCATCTGAGGTTCGTTCTACCTGGGAAAAACTGGTCACATATTTTGGGAGCGAAATAGATGTCCTCATTGGAGCCCCCCACGAGTCGTTAGTGGAGACGACCGGCCCGAGGGTGGCAGCAGTGATTAAAGCGTTTAGGGAGAACACGATAAATGTGATTCCTGGAGGCGGCGGACGCTACGGACGTCTCGAGCTTTCGGCCGAGGCCGTTGGCACATTGCCGCCAGCACCTCAACGCAAGATCACGGAGTTCGGATAGATATGAAGGTGGATCCAAATATATGCATAAGATGCGGGGCGTGTGTGAGCGTATGTCCCTTTGACGCGATAGAGGCCACCGATGGTCACGTACGACCAAATGAACGATGTACCGAGTGTGGGACGTGCGAAAAAATATGTCCTGTGGGGGCGATCACGATTGGTAGGAAAAAAATATGATGTCTTGGTGGTCGGAGGGGGCCCAGCAGGTTCAACAGCGGCCTATGAAGCGGCTAGAAATGGGGCAAACGTTCTGATGATAGATCGGCGCAGGGAGCTAGGAGTCCCCGTTCAATGCGGAGAGGCGCTGGCCGAAGATGTCCTAAAGGAACTAAATCTCAAACCGGATCCACGGTGGGCCATAAATCGCACAAACGCTGTCAAGATAGTTTCTCCCTCTGGAGTGGAAGTGCGGATCTCCGAGCGGAGGGTCACGGGAAAAGTGGGCTACATACTCGACAGAAAGGTATTTGACAAATTTCTGGCGGTCCGGGCGGCAAACGCCGGTGCGGATGTAATGATTGGAACCTATGTCGACGGGCTCATCTTGAAGAATGGCAGACCTGTGGGTGTAAAAGCACTTGGGACCGACGGAAGGATCGAGATAGCCGCTGATGTGATCATTGCAGCTGACGGGGTGGGATCTCGCGTAGCTAGGTGGGCCGGACTGAACACCACACTGAAACTGACAGATGTGGAAAGTGGTATCCAGTTCAAGATGATAGGCGTGAAATTCGAGGACATCTCAATGATGGAGTTTTATCTCGGAAGCGAAATAAGCCCTGGTGGATATGCGTGGGTCTTCCCCAGGGGCGAGGGAACGGCAAACGTGGGGCTTGGCGTGCTGGGAAGCAGGGCTCGCCGCAGGTCCATAGAGTATCTTCGTGACTTTGTCGCGCGGATGCCAAATCTATCCAGAGGAAAAATAATCGAGATAAATGGGGGAGGGGTCCCCGTGTGTGGGCCCATCAAGAAGACGGTCATGGATGGTCTGCTGGTGGTTGGTGATGCGGCCCGTCAGGTAAATCCGTTGACAGGGGGAGGGATAGACTCAGCCATGCGTGCCGGCACCATAGCAGGGGAGGTCGCAGCGCGGGCCGTCGGTGAAGGGGACACGTCAGAGAAAAAACTGAAAGAGTACGAGAAAAGATGGCGGGAGATCATAGCCAAGAGATTTGAACGTTATTTGAAGGGAAAGGACGTACTGTTGAGTCTCTCCGATGAGGAACTCGACAGGCTGGCTGAGAGTCTCAGGGGCATCAAGTTCGACAGGATAAGTTTAACGGACATGTTGAAGGCACTGGCAAAGGCGCATCCTAAGCTTCTCTGGAAGTTGAGAGGTCTGATATAGCACGTTATGGCGTCAATCTCCTTCTGTCCCTCGGAAACAACACGCATTCTCTCACGTTTTGAACTCCTGTTAGCGCCATTGTCAGCCTGTCCAACCCCAGCCCCCAACCTGCGTGGGGGGGGACTGCCGTCATGTTGAGCATGTGAGATTCAAAATTTTCTGGATTGAGTCCCTTGCATTTCAATTGTTGTGTGAGGAGTTCCCTCTGATGGATGCGTGTTCCTCCAGAGGCCAGTTCTATTTCACCGCACATCAGATCGAATGCGTGACATATCTTTGGATCTTCGGTGTGGGGCATGATATAAAAAGGCTTGATCTCGGTTGGCCAATCCACGACGAAATACGCCCCACCCATGAGCCCGCCCAGTTTTTTCTCAGCGAGGGTCGGAAGATCCTCACCCCATGCTACCTTCACATCCGCTCGCTCCAGCTTTTCGAGGGCCTCGTCGTAGGTTATGCGTGGAAATGGGGTCCTTGGGATTTTTAGTCTGTGTCCGAGTAACTTCAGTTCCTCCGAGCATTTTTTCTTCACCTCCTCGAACGCTCGGTGGACAAGTTCCTCGAGAATATTCATTACGTCGTCGGCTGTAGCGTAAGCGACCTCTATGTCGATAGACGTGGCTTCGTTAAGATGTCGAGGTGTATCATGCTCCTCCGCTCTGAAGATCGGGCCTATCTCAAAGACCCGCTCGAGGGATCCTGTCAGCACCTCCTTGTAAAGCTGCGGGCTCTGGCTCAGAAAAGCCTCTTTCTCGAAATACGAGATCGGAAATAGGGCCGCCCCGCTTTCCGTGGCGGTAGCGACTATTTTTGGCGTCTGAACTTCGATGAACCCCTGGTCCACCAAGTACTTGCGCATGGTTTGGAGCGCTTGGTGACGGATTTTAAATATCGCGATGGACCTCGGACGACGAAGGTCCAACCCCCGTGCATCTAGTCGGGTGTCCAGATTCGCTTTCACCCTGCCCTGGGGATCCAGTGGGAGAGGAGTTGGAGCGAGGTTCAAGATCCTTATCTCAGAGGGTAGGATCTCCACACCTCTCGGAGCTTGTTTTGCTGCAACTACCCTTCCCTTCACGCTTACAGAAGATTCCTTTGTGAGCCTGTTGATCTTGGTCAGCAGTTCTTTGTCGGTCTTTGATTTGGGCGCGGTGATCTGGATGGTCCCGGAGAGGTCTGATAGAATGAAAAATTTTATCCCACCGAGGTCCCGGACATCCCCGACCCTGCCCATCACCACCACCTCCCTCCCCGACAATTTTGACGTGATCTCGGATGAGAAGTGGGTTCGCCGTAACTCTCCAAGGTCATCAAGTTGCATCTTCGCCCTCCATCTGAATAGAACTGTGGTAACGGTATTAAACCCTAGGTAGTAAAAGTCGTGCTTGTTTCGTGACTAAAAAAATAAAAAAAGGGCGCGGAGGTATTTACTTGCCCTTCCCGAGCATTATTTCAATGGTCGAAACATTAGCCGCGCCGCCTTCTCCTTGGACCTCTTCGGTCCCGATCGAAATGTTCTGCACGTTCAGCCCCTGTAAAAATCTGTTTCTGACGATCTCTGCAACATCGACGGCCCTGCTTATCGCCTTACCACGTGCCTTTAGGGTGACGTTGGTGCCACCCTCGTTGAACTGCGTTATCACTGCAAGCACATAGTTCATCACTGGCTTCGTTCCTATAAAAACCACATTTTCAGCGGTTTTTTCTTTTGTCGCAGTTTTCTCTTCAGCCATGGTTTCATGCCCTCCTTGTGTTTTTTTGGTCGGATGTTATCACTCCGGAGGCAATAAAAACTTTTCGTTTTTCTTGTGGAGGTGCCGGTGAACTATTTAAACATATACCCCATCTTAATTTTGTGGATGGGTGATCGTATAACTCAAAGAGGCACAGATGTCAGGCCAATTATCGGTGCGGCTGTCGTCTTCCTCATCATAGGTTCGATAATTTTTGGCGTGTTTTACTTCTTCGTCGCCAAACCGGCAGCGGAGGCCCTAGAAACCTCAAAACTTTCGGCCATGTCCTTAGTCGACGAGTTGAACTCAATCGGCACCTTGCAGGCAATCTCCGCTGCTTCGACCTATTCCAGTCAAATACAGGCCGCAGGCTCATCCGTAGAGGTTGAGTCGATCGTGGTTGAGGTGAACGCAGCCATCCAACGTGAAGAAAAGCGCAAAGAGCTGTTGGACAGGGCCATCTCTGCCACCACGGGGTCGTTTTACTCGGCCACTGGCACCGGAGGTACCCAACAAGTTGAGGCTCTAAGCGCTCTTCTACAAACCCTGCAAGACGAAATAAACGCAAAAAGTACATTGTCCGAACTTCAAAGCTATGAGGCTTCAGGGACCATAGACAGTCAGGCGACTACGACCTGGCAAAACTTCTTCACAAGCTTGATCTCCGACATCCAAAACGAGAACATACTGATGATTGAGAATAACTCCCCAGCCAGCTGGTACTTTATGACTAAAAGCGAGGCGCTGTCGCACGTTGCGGAGTCCACATGGCAAACCCTGCGAAAACTCGACTTTGAGGGCACTAGCTACATTGAAGTACCAATCTCGGACAAGCTCAACAGGGCCCCGACCATCACCGCCGGGTCTCAGGTAAACATATACATTTACGACAAAACTGCTGAGAGTTTGCACCTTATCACAGGGAACGCTACAGTGAGCAAGGTGCTGTACTCAAGGGCCGACCTCGCCACCATCGCTTGGAGCATGACCGCTGGCACCACTAGTCAAAGCTATGCTGTTAATATCTGGGAGACCCTGAAGGCGGCGGCCGCTGGTTCAGCTGAGGCGGCGGCGGTAGGGTGGCAAAACTATGGGAGTGAAGTAATGAGCAACGCTCTAAACGCTGGAGTGCTAGACTTCAACGTAAACGCGATTTATGTGGTTAAGGTTCCGGCCCAAGCTGGTGAGAGCATAATTCAGTATGAGTTCTATCAGAGCGCCACGAAAGACGTGATATTGGCCGTGCAAGCGACCTGAACCACTTTTTGGCTGGCATGGAAAAATGCCAAACAACTTCCTGATTACCGGACCTCCTAGGAGCGGCAAGACCTCGGTGATCGAGCGAGCGATGTCTATTTTACGTGAGCAGGGGTTACGAGCTGGTGGGATATACTGTCCCGAGATTTGTGAGGGCGGTGTTAGGCTTGGGTTCAAAATCATCGACATCATGACGGGCGAGGAGCGCATCCTAGCCCATGTAGATCAGCGGAATGGTCCCCAAGTAAGCAAATACCGCGTCAACGTGACAAACGTGGATGAGCTAAGCGAGTCAGCAATTAATCGAGCGCTGAATGAAGCGGATTTCCTGGTCATTGACGAAATCGCGCCGATGGAAATCTACAGTGAAGGATTCAAGAAAGCAGTGCTTGTGGCGCTTGACTCCCCAAAACCATTACTTGCTGCAATTCATCAGCGGACGCGGACAGGATTCATAGGTGAAATTAAAGTTCGCGATGATATCGAGATTTTCGAGGTGACGCAAAGGGCACGAGAGGAGCTGCCAATCAAGCTTGCGGAAGCGGTCTTGTCAGCAGTTGCCCAAAAACATTGATTCGACAACGTTAACAGACGGTCCTAGAACTTTTTTTATGGCGAAAGGCTGAGTGAGGAGCGATTTAAACAAATTATTAAACGTCGCGTGCATGCAGCTACGGAGAGCACCTTTATACCCGATTTGTGGGGAATGTCGATTGGAGTGAGTCAGAAAAAGCCAAATCTAGATCTCCTGTCAATTCAATTGTCGGTAAACATGGAAACTACCGTTGTTGTGGAGGGTCAGGCCAAGATTGAGGTGCCTGAGCCAAAAAGCTTCCAGACAGTAGCGGGAGACTACGCTCCATCGCTGGCCCCCGTGTTTTATAATCCGCGCATGAAATTCTCTCGCGATATTTCGGTGTCGGCTCTCCAAGTCCTAGCGAACGAACATAGGGGATTAGTTGTGTGCGACCCACTCGCAGGTGTGGGCGTAAGAGGAATCCGTTATGCTAAGGAGGTCACCGGTGTCTCAAGGGTAGTGATCAACGATCGTTCTCACACAGCATTTGAGTTGATCAGACGCAATGTCGACCTAAATGACATCAGTTCTCTCGTGGAGCTGAAAAATAGAGACGCAAATGTCCTGCTGCGGGAGAGCGCTGGCGAGTTTCACTTCGTTGACTTAGATCCGTTTGGTTCCCCAGCCAAATTTGTCGATTCCGCATGTGTGGCACTAAAACCGAGGGGCATGCTGGCGGTGACCGCCACCGATACCGCACCGCTTTCTGGAGTCCATGTACGGGCATGCATAAGGAAGTACGGTGCGAGACCGCTCAAGACCGAATATCATCATGAGATCGGGATACGGATATTGGTCGGCTTCTGCCAGCGCGTGGCTGGAAAACACGAACTTGCGTTGATTCCCGTCCTAGCCCATGCGACTCTGCATTACTTCAGAATTTACCTTCGGGCACAAAAAGGAGCACAGCGTGCTGATGAAGTTCTCAAACAACAGGGATATGTTTCACACTGCCATGTCTGCGGGCGGAGGATATTCACTCATGGTATGACGCCGGAATTACCCAGCATTTGTGAGTGTGGAGGTCGACTTTCTCACGCGGGGCCCCTCTGGCTTGGGGAAATCATGGACACAACGTTTCTCAGCAAGGTGACAGCAGACTTGATGAAAAGAAACTTCAGATTGAAAGCAGAGGAGATTGCTCTGCTCAACCGGTGTACTGAGGAAGCCGGTGGACCACCGATGTTTTATGACGTGCACGAACTCGCCAGACGTGTAAAAACGCAACCACCAAAAATTGCTGAACTCATATCGAAACTCCAAAAACTAGGTCATTTTGCCTCCCGGACCCATTTTTCGGACACAGGTTTTCGGACCGACGCAGATATGGAGGAGATAACAAGAATTTTCAGAAGCTTTTGAATCCCTTACAGACGATGTACGCCTCGGCGCTGCCCTTACGTGAGGCAGGAGGTTTTGAAACCTTTACCGACTCAAATTTTTTCCTGAGTTCGTTCACAAATTCATCGAACATATTTCCTTGGAAGACCTTCACCAGGAATTTTCCTCCCCTTCGGAGGATTCGGTCTGCTATCCAGAACGCGGCACGGGCCAGCGCGATGGAGCGGAAGTGATCCACATCCCACACCCCTGATATTTTCGGTGAAGCGTCTGAAAGGATCACCGTGGGTTCTCGAGGAAGATTTTGTCTGATCAGCTCTGGCGTGGAGGCATCAGTTATATCTGCCACGATTACGCGCACATTTTTGTATGGAAACTTGACCACCCGCTGCACATCAACGCCGAGCACAAACCCCTCGTCGCCAACCTCCTCGCGGGCGACTTGGATCCAACCCCCCGGAGCTGCACCCAGGTCTACGACGATATCCCCCCGTTTGAGGATGCGAAAACGGGAATTGAGCTGTTTTAGTTTGAATGAGGCCCGCGTCCTGTATCCTTCGTGTTTGGCCATTCGGTAGTAGTGGTCGTGTCTCTCTCCACGTCTATGTCCGCCCATATTTGATCCCCTTTTCGGGTTTCAGGCCACAGGCCCTGAACCCGTTCAATACCTGAGTGATGAGTTCGGAGAGATCACCGCTGTAAAACAGGTGGGAACGACAGGTGCAGTCGCTTGAACCAAATCCGTCGACATATGGGAGGCGTTTGGCCAGCTGCCTTGCTATTTCACATTCCTTCCGGATCTTTCCCGGCGCCGTGATCACATCAACTGCCCGAGCGTGGAGGAGCAGATGGTCTATGTGCCAGTAAATTTTCTTTTTCTGGCTGAGGTGCCGACCGATTCTTTTTTCAAGCCCGCCCATGGCAGATCCGATGTACGCGTAGTAACCAGATTTGAACTTGACGTTTCCGAGCCCTCCAACACTTATGACCAAGCTGTAGGGGACGTGCACGATCAGAGAATACGTTCCACGTATCATGTCTTGATTCGCCTTTCTTCAGTTGCGCTTTCTCCAGGGGATTCTTCAACGAGGACAGTGATCTTATCCACGTTTGGATAGGAGGATAGCTTTTTGGCCAGTTCATCCGCTATAAGTCTGGCAAGTTCTTCGACGGTGGTGTTGATCGCCGGGATCCAGACGACGTCTTCTTTTGGAAACTCAAATTCGCGTCCGTGGACGGAAACCCGCACGCTTTTTTTACTCGAGAGACGTTGGATGGATGGATTCTTCTCGGGCAGGAGAAGTCTGTGGTCGTAATTTTCACAGATTTTTTTCATCAGGGATTTGAGTTCCAAAAAGTCCACTACTAATCCACGCTCGTCCTGCTTTCCCTCAACGGTCACGCCCACGCGCCAGTTATGCCCGTGAAGATACTCGCATTTTTTGTGTCCTATGACAAAGTGTGCGGCTGAGAATCCCAAGCCCTCCATCAAATCTATCCTCATCAGTGCACCCCGATTAACTTATGTAGTTGAGGTATTATGGAGATTTCCTTGACTCCAGATTTGGAGGCAATTTCGGCGAGGCGATATACGTGCTTTATTCCCGGAGCACTTCGGATTTTATAGGCGGGGGTCACCGGCTGGAGGACCACCGGAACTTCGAATTTCGCCAGCTGTTTTGAGACACGCGCAACGTTCTCTGCCCGGGTTGACGGAAGCACGACCATCTTCACGAAGGTGTCCACCCCGCCTTCGACAGCCAGCTCGATACATCTGAGTTCCTCCATGAAGAGGTCATGCCAGTTGGAACGCGGTACCGCTTGATGCTCCGGCAACTTGATGTCTATGGCGGCTATACTCACATATTCAGCCACTTTTTCGATCATTTTGCTGTCTGTACCGTTCGTTTCAAGGTACGTGAGGAGGCCTGCGCGCCTGCACACGGACGCTACCTCTACCAAAAAGTTTCCCGCCATCAACGGTTCCCCTCCAGTTAAAGAAACGCTGTGGGTGGAGGGAGTCACCAAACGTTTCACGTGGTGGAGCACGTTTGCAGGTGTCATTGGATTCCTTTTGTACATGAATTTTCCAGAGCCGGGACTCAGCTCGATTTTACACCTAGCAGGTCTTAGGTCTTTGAATTCCCTACTGTCGCAGTATACACAATTCAAGTTGCATCCCGAGAAACGTATGAAAACCTGTCGCTTCCCAATGTACAGTCCCTCGCCCTGGATTGAGTTGAACATCTCGCCAATGTAGCCTCGATCCATCGTCTCACAACCCTCCAACTTTCCGGAAGCTTAGCCATGGAGCCGCCGGTGGGGATCGAACCCACGACCTATCGCTTACAAGGCGATCGCTTTTGGCGTGGTCAAGCACACTGCCAGCTGAGCTACGGCGGCCCCAGACAAAATTCTCGTTTCAGGAAAAAAGACCTTTCATTTCTGAAACTTTAGCACTCCATTGACGATATCTTGGAATGCTGCCCGTTGATCCTTGGCTTTGACCACACCCGAGGCTATCAGCACCCCTTCGGCTCCGAGCTCCAAAGCTTTTGCGACATCATCCCCGGAAGTTATCCCGGCACCGCAGAGCACTTTTATCTCCGGGTTTTTTTCCTTGACGACCTTGACGGAATCTCTCACGATCTCCGGTTTGGCTGTGGAGACGGACACGCCGGATCCTATGAGCTCGGGAGGTTCCACGGCTATCATGTCGGGGGCAAACTCGGCTATCTTCCTGCTTTCCTCGATGTCTGCCGTACACGCTATTGTGTGCAGCCCCACCTCTTTGGCTCTTGTGATGACGGCTTTTACTTGGTCGTGGGGAAGCTTGTGTTCGGAATGGTTTACCAGCGTTCCATCAGCTCCTCCGGCCTTTGCGGACTCTGGGGAGATGAAGCCGGTGTTTCTCCCAGGTTTTATGGGATCGACATGCTGGGCAAGCACGGGGATCCCGACTTTACCCGCAATGATAGCGAGGTCCACCGTCTGCGGGGCCACCGCTGCCGGTACTCCACTCTGTTTGCTCACATCGGCGATGAGCTCTGCGAGTTTGACCGCGTTTTTGCCGGTAGCTTCCTGATATGTTTTGAAGTTTACGACCACTATTGGGATTTTCAGCATGTGCGCACCTCTCACCTTCCGTCGCATTTGTATAAAAATGTTGATGGTGCCGGGGGCGGGGGTTGAACCCGCGACCTCGAGATTTCCCAATCATCCTGTTGTCAGCACTCACAGACGCAGATTAGGTCTATGAGTCTCGCGCACTAACCACCTGTGCTACCCCGGCCAATAGAAGTTTACATGCCTCACCCTTATATTTTGCCACGCACGAAACTCAAAAAATCTCGTTTCGACTTCAATGTGGTAGATCCCACTTCGTGTCCTACCAGTACCTCATCTGCGACTCCAACGAACAACCCATTTTCCACAACCCCCGGTATACAGTTAATTCGTTGTTCGAGTTTTGATGGAGCTGATATCGAACGAAATTTGACATCCACGATGTAATTGCCGTTATCGGTGACGATCGGTTCTCCGCCCGCTCCCAATCTGAGGGTCGGTTTTCCAAGAACTCTCAATTTTCGGATGGTATACTCCACGGCGAATGGCAGTACCTCAACCGGCACGGGTGCACGTTCACCCAGCCTCCGGACGAGTTTAGTCCGGTCGACCACAATGATCACACGTTTCGCCGCTCCAGCGACTATCTTTTCCCGCGTATGTGCTCCACCTCTCCCCTTTATCATATCGAAATTCGCATCCACCTCATCAGCACCGTCGATCATCAGGTCAAGCTCGTCGTGGACGTCAAGAGAGCTCAGTTCGAGACCTAAACCGCTCGCAAGTCGCTGGGTGGCGGAGGAGCTTGGGATGAAAACGGCCTTGGGTTTGAGCTTAGCGAGAGCTTGGACCACCTTCACGACGGTTGTTCCCGAGCCTAATCCGACCACCATGTGATCTTGCACCATTTTTGCCGCGGTTTCTGCTGCCACGCGTTTCCAGATTTCGACGTTCATAGGTTCCAATCCCAATCATGGTTAGTTTCTAAAAGAGTTAAATATCACTACCAATAGTAATGGAGAATGGTGACTCAATGAAGCGCATCGTGCCGGTCAAGGATGCCATGACAAGAAAAGTTCTCACGGCGGGTCCAAATACCACGGTTGCTAGGGCAGCCAAGCTTATGGCCGACAGGGGTGTCGGAAGCATCATCGTAGTGAAGAACAAAAAACCTGTTGGTATCCTGACCGAAAGAGACCTGCTGATGAAGGTCGTCAGCACCGATTTGAAACCAAGCAAGATACGTATCGGTAAAATAATGTCAAAGCCAGTCATTTCGATAGGGCCCGATGATGATATAACCGAGGCAGCCCGCTTGATGGCCAAAAGCAGGATCAGACGTTTGCCTGTAGTTAAACATGGTGATCTGGTGGGCATCATCACCACAAGCGACATTACCGCCATCTCCCCAGAACTCATGGAGGTCCTGAGCCGGCCGGAAGTGCTTTCAAAAGATGAAATAGAAGAGAGCGTCTGCGAAGTCTGCGGGGAGGTAACCAACAACCTCTATGAAGTCAACGGCATGTGGGTCTGCGAAAACTGCAGAGACGCGATGGGCGGGTAGATTGTAAAATGAAATGCCGGGACATGCTTGCACGGACCAGTGTCGGAGAGGTCATGCGTCCGTGCCCCGTGTTCGTCAGCCCCCATGATCTGGCCACCCATGCAAGGGCACTCATGCGGTCCAAGGGACTCAGGACCCTGCCCGTCGTCGAGGGTGGAAGGCTAGAGGGCGTTCTGACTTCGCGGGAGATAATGCGGTTGACATCAACTAGATCAAACCTGCCGGTCAGAGGAATCATGCTTCCAATTCAGCTCATGGCCACGCCAGTGGATGATCTGTTGGGATTATCAAAGGAAATGCTCGGAGCTGAAGTTTCGGATGTGCCGGTTGTTCAGAGTCGTGTGGACAGAACTCTGGTTGGGTTGGTGGGATTTGGCGATATTCTCAGAAAGCTGGGGAGCTCTGTGGGAACAACTCTGCGCGTGGAGAAAATAATGACACGTAATGTTGTCACATGCACACCCGATGATGAAATCCCAGTGATCTGGGACGTGATGGAGAATACAAATTGCTCCGGGTTGCCCGTGGCACGTTTCGACAGGAAGAGACATAGGTGGGACGTTGTTGGGATGGTCACACGTTCGGATATCATCCGATCCGGAATCACAAGACTTGAGGAGGAGTCGGACAAAGGGAGGTTCAGATCCCCTCCGCGTGTAAAATCGCTCATGCGGACACCTGCGATAACGGTTGCTCCAGATACATCCGTGAGCGAAGCGATAGAGATAATGCTGGACCGAGATATCGGTCGTCTTCCGGTCCTGTCCGAAGATGGGTTGGTCGGGATCGTGAGCCGCTCCGACATCATAAGAGTCGCCTGTGGTGGTTGAATGAGACGTATCCCGCATTACAAATCACGTGATCGGGGTCCGCTTGAGTTCAGGTCAAAACTGCGCAGGGAGGAAGGCAGCATAATGTCCATTATCCAAAAGCCGGTCACGACGGTTCAGCTCACCACCCCGATAAAGAGAGCTGCGCAACTTATGGTGAAACACCGGGTACGGAGGCTGCCAGTGGTCGATCCTGGGACGCAGAAATTGTCCGGTGTCCTCCGCTCGCGCGATGTTATAGATTTTCTGGGTGGAGGTGACAAGCACAAGATAATTGAGAAAAAATTCAGGGGAAATTTTTTTGCAGCCGTGAACAAGCCCGTGAGGTCCATAATATCCAGTAAGCCCGTATTTGGGACATCGAAAATGTCCATAGAAGATGCGGTTAGGCATCTTCTTGAAACAGGGGTTGGAGGTTTCCCCGTTTTGGACGGGAATTCTAGGGTCTTGGGTATGGTATCCGAGCGAAATCTCATCTCCCACCTTCCGCCTGCGATGGGGATCCCTGTGAGCTATTACATGAGCCGACACGTCGTCACGGTGGAACCATCGCTGTCTATCCGTGATGCGGCCTGCAGGATGATCTCCCGGAGATTCAGGCGGCTACCTGTCGTGGTGAAGCGCAGGATTGTCGGCATCGTAACCACGATGGACATCCTTCGCTACTTTGGAAGCAGCGAAGTGTTCAGAAGGATGAGTTCCCAGAGTGTTGAGGAGGCGATGGCCGTAACCGTTCAGGAGATAATGACAAGAGACGTCCTTCATGTCTCTCCCGAGGTGGATATCGGGGAAGCCGCTACCCTCATGAGGGAAAAGGGTTGTGGTGGAATACCCGTCGTCTCCGGAGAAGAGCTGGCCGGAATAATCACCGAGCACGATTTGCTGAGAGCGCTAGTGTAACAGCAGTTTTGATCATCAATGTGATCGGTTGCAAGTTGGATCGCTCGAGATGGTGGAGAACTAAATTCAGTCGTGATGTATCAACATTTTTAAAATTTTCATACCAAGTTATGGTTGTGCGGCCGTGGTCCAGCCTGGTTAGGACTCAAGCTTCCCATGAGGTCTCGGAAAAAGCTTGCTGCGCGGGTTCGAATCCCGCCGGCCGCACCACAGCTCAATTCTAACCTAGGCGGCCATATCTCCTTTCGTGATTTCCTACTGATCCAATCTGCCCGACCGTCCGCGTCTAGCTTTCGAGGATGTCATGCTCGAGCTTCCAGATCGCGAGCTTATTTGCATCCTTCACAAGCATTACCCCCTCACGTTTTTACTAGATAAACCTAGAAACATCGGAACTCCACGTTTATAATTTTCGTAAAGTTTTCCGAACTTGTTTACCATCTCGCGTTCTTCAATCTTAGCCAGCTTATAATATGTCAGCACCAATACCGGCCACATCGCGAGCGTTAGCAAGGTTGGCCAGCTGACCAGAAATCCGGTGCATATCAAAATAACACCTAGATACTGGGGATGACGAGAGTACTTGTAGACACCGTGCCTGACCAAACTCCCGCTTTCGTAGTAGATTTTTTTCCAGCCGAGGAACAAAAGGCCCAATCCTATGAGAATGATCGTCATCCCAATCCACCAGAACACCTCAACCACATGACCACCCAAACCGAGTAATTCTAAAATTGGGTTTGCTCCAGTAGTCTCAAAAGCGAAGACCGAAAATAGCAGGTAGAGGGTAAACGGAATCCCATACATCTCGGTGAAAAAAGCTACCAAGAATGCTTTGCCAACACCAAGCGAGAGCCAATTCCTCCGCTTCCTTGGCATGAGGAAAAAGATCGTAAAGCAGGCAAACAGTAAAACGTTTACAAAAACGAAAGTCCAATCTCCGTAAGAGAATGTCATTGTTTATACCAATTCTTTCTGCTTTTAAGTATTAAGTAAATGTCCGCACTTAATGTGGAGTACTCACTCAGCTCACACGGCCCTATCACTCACATATCACCGTTTTTTTATACGCTCTATAAAAAGAAAGGTCTACGAGCATGACCTCATACTCTTTCCCTTTTTCAACAATGTCCACGTTGAAGAAAAATTTTACATCGTCGCCTAGAAACATGCTCGTTTGGTGTAGTGTGAAAACAAAATTTTCTTGCTCAATTCGAATTTCAAAATTTTCGAGAGATAAAGGGACTGGAAGCTTAAACATCCCAGTACCTGCACTAATAAATTTAATATCAATGTAATCGTTGTTGCCATTGTCGATTAATGTGAAAGAGAATTCTGGGTATTCTCCCATGTACGGCCCAAACCCCGATATTATGATCCACAGAATCACTACTGCAGAAAATATGCTGCCCCCTGTTGCGAGTACTGCCACTTTTTTCCAAGAAATTGATGGGTCGTTCATTTAACTCTAACCTCAAGTTCCCTAGGAGCAATTTTACTTTCCTGATACTTCTTCAAGGATTTAAGCTGGGTCCTCTCTTTTTTATTGCTAGGGCAATTCACTCCGGCTACTTTTTTACTTTGAACTTTGAGTTTCGATGCGCGTGTTTTAATGGGAAAATTTTTAGATTTGCCCACAATTATCCCCACACATCAAATTTTAGCGCAAATGCCTTGGATTAGCCATTCAAGCCAATCCCTCCGAGACAGAACTTCAAGCTGGGCAAATTCTTCAATCGTGCATTGCCCCTGCTCAGGACTTGTCGCAGTTACCCTCACTTCAGCTTCTAAGGTTCCTATCTCTACTCGTCCAATCGAATGCTCAAAATACTTCACCACAATTTTTTCGTTCTCGTGCATTGA